>NZ_BAAACY010000006.1:0-74160 GCF_039521925.1 Virgibacillus salarius
AATAGCTACTAGAGGAAGCGTAAATCTGAGCATGTAGTGATAAGGACTGAGCGAATTTTGCTCCGTTTTTTTAGGTTTGCCCATTATGGCGTGGTGGGCTCCAATGGGGTGAAAGTCTCTCAGTACGACCTAGTAGTGATAAGTACATAGCCAAAAGCAAGGGTGTCCATGCTGCTGAAGATCCAGTACTAGATAAGGGTGTAGGAAATATGACGTTATATTTGAGTATGCATATATATACAATCTAATGTCGAGTTGAGTCATCTTGTTTTTTCTGTCTACAATAGAGTAAAGGGGGCGCTTACATGAAGAACAAAATATCAATTATTGGTGTACCAATGGATTTAGGTCAAAGCCGCCGTGGAGTGGATATGGGGCCTAGTGCTATGCGCTACGCAGGCGCTATTGAAAAATTAGAAGAATTAGATTATCAAATCCATGATCTCGGTGATATCCCGATTAATCGTCCGGATAAACCTACGACGGATAATAGTAGTAATTTAAAAAATTTAGCTCAAGTGGTTGAGGCAAATCAAAAGCTAGCAGAAATGGTAGATAAAGAAATAGAAAAGAGACATTTTCCTTTAATATTCGGCGGAGATCATAGTATTGCAATTGGTAGTTTAGCCGGGATATCCAAGCATTATGAAAATCTTGGTGTGATATGGTATGATGCACATGGTGATTTAAACTCTGGAGAAACTTCACCATCAGGTAATATCCATGGTATGCCGCTAGCTGTTAGTTTAGGAATTGGTCATGAAAAGCTAACAAATATTTTAGGGTTTGCGCCAAAGATTAAACCAGAGAATATTGTGATTATTGGTGCACGCTCACTCGATCCTGGCGAAAGAGAGTTGATTCGCGACAGGGGGATCAAGGTCTATACGATGCATGAACTAGATCGAATGGGAATGCCAAAGGTTATGGAAGAAACGATTTCTTATTTGAAAGAACGTACGGATGGAGTGCATTTAAGCTTGGACCTTGACGGGCTTGATCCATCAGAAGCTCCAGGAGTAGGAACACCAGTTATAGGTGGTATTACTTATAGAGAAAGTCATCTGGCAATGGAAATGCTTGAAGAATCAAAACTACTGACGTCTGCAGAGTTTGTCGAAGTCAATCCAATTTTGGATGAAAAAAATAAAACTGCTACTGTTGCTGTCGGATTAATGGGATCACTTTTTGGAGAAAAATTGAAATAATAAAATGAATAGCAGTGGTGAAATTTTCGATCAATAAAAAAGACATTAAATTTCAAACTGGAAATTTGATGTCTTTTTTTACCCTAATTTCTCTATTTTTATTGTGTTGTAACGTGATGTTTTGTGAATACATACATATTATTTACTGTTATGAAGATATTCATTAATGAGCTGGTCTAGCTTCATACTAGAAGAGATGACAGCTTCGGAAGTTAATGCATGTGAGTTACTCAGAGATATCATTTCTTCTCGACATTTTTCGATTTTTTCCAATAAAACATAATTACTCACAAAACTATCCTCCTATCTAGTATACTATAATAGGAGAGTAGCCAAATTTTTGCAATCATAAACATAGATAATTTTTCTGTTATTTTTTGAAACCTTTTCGAGGAGTTATTCGTAACATGAATACCGCATAGTTGGCGGAGGTACCAATATGGATGAAATGATAAGAGAGAGAATAAAACAAGTGAAAAAAGGAGATCAATCAGCTTTTGAGGATGTGGTCTCATTCTTTCAAAACAAGATTTATCAGCATTGCTATCGAATGCTTGGTAATGCACACGAGGCGGAAGATATAGCGCAGGAAGCTTTTATTCGTGCATATGTAAATATCCATTCGTTTGATGACCGCAGGAAGTTTTCAACATGGTTATATCGTATTGCTACAAACCTAACGATTGACCGTATTCGAAAACGGAAGCCGGATCATTACCTTGATGCAGAAGTAAAGGGGACAGAAGGATTAAATATGTACTCTCAATTGGCTGATAACGGCCGTCTGCCAGAGGAAGAGGTGGAAGGGTTAGAGCTGCAACGCTATATTCAACAGGAGATCATACAGCTTCCTCCGAAATATCGAAGTATCATTATGCTTCGATATATTGAAGAATTTTCCCTTCAGGAGATAAGTGAAATCCTAGACATCCCTTTAGGAACGGTAAAAACCCGAATCCACCGAGGAAGGGAAGCTTTACGGAAAAAGCTTCGTCACGTGTAAAGGAGTGTGACTCACTTGAAATGTAATAATGAAGCTGTAGAATTAATGCATAAATATTTAGACGGTGATATTACCAAAGAGCAAGAGCAAACACTTAGTCAGCATTTAGAGAGCTGTGATGCATGCCAAAGGCATTTTCATGAGTTAAAACGAACCATTACATTTATTCAAAGTGCAGAACAAATAAAAGCACCAGCGAATTTCACAGCTACTGTTATGGAAAAGCTTCCTACAGAAAAGAAACGAATAAAATATACAAGGTGGTTTAAGGCTCATCCAATGCTTACAGCAGCAGCCATCTTTTTCGTATTTATGCTAAGTGGAATGCTTTCCGTTTGGAATCAGGATAGTGAGCTAGTTGTTTCCAAACAGGAGGACTTGGTCATTAATGGGGATACAGTTATTGTGCCGCAGGATGTGACCGTAGATGGAGACTTACTAGTAAAAAATGGAAATCTCATTATAAATGGTACCATTGATGGAAATGTGACACTCATCAACGGTAAGCTGATAGAAGAACCAATTGAAGGTGAAGGACTGATGGCTTCAGTTGGAGAGGTAAACGGAGAATTAAAGCACGTTGATCAAGTTTTTGAATGGATATGGTACTCAATTAAACAACTGTTTCAAAGTGTTTTTGCATTATGAGGCTACAATAGATTAGTCTGAATATCGGCATTCCGATTTCAGGCTTTTTCTTATACCGTCAAAGTAGTTGATTACTTGCTTACTTTAGAGTGATATCATACATGTTACTGGTAAAATTATGTTATAATAATAACGTTATGGTCACAATGAAACTAGTGTTTAGAAATTTTTCGTAGAAGGATGTGTAATCATGCTTGATGGGGGATTCGACCTGATACAGCTCCTAAGGATAGGCGTAGATATTGCTCTCGTCTGGTATGTTATATATAAATTAATCATGCTAATCAGAGGAACGAAGGCAATCCAGCTTTTAAAAGGAATTGCTGTAGTATTGGCTGTATGGCTTATTAGTATTGTTTTAAATTTACAAACCGTTCAATATTTTACCAATCAGATAATTGAATGGGGACTTATTGTCATCATTATTCTGTTCCAGCCTGAACTGAGAAGAGCGCTAGAACAACTGGGTAGGGGTAATATATTTGGACGAAGCTCACGCTCAGAAGAAGAAATAATTGAACAAAATATTGAAGCGATTATTCAGTCTTGTAATTATATGGCAAAACGACGGATTGGTGCTCTCATCTCGATTGAACGCGAGACAGGCATTGGCGATTATGCGGAGACAGGTATCCCAATTGATGGCAAGCTGACACATCAGCTTCTTACAAATATATTCACTCCAAACACACCATTACATGATGGTGCGGTGATCTTAAAAGGAGATATTATCACTGCCGCAGCATGTTATCTACCATTATCGGAAAGTCCTTTTATTTCCAAAGAACTTGGTACTAGACACCGTGCTGCAATGGGAATTAGTGAAGTTACTGACGCTTTAACTATAGTTGTATCGGAGGAAACAGGTAATATTTCATGTACAAAAAATGGTGAGCTACATAGAGAGCTTGACCAAGAAGGTCTTCGTACATTATTACGAGAGAATTTGTCATTAAGCTTAAAAGCCCCTAGTAAAAAGTCAAAAAAGAGGAGGGGAAACAAAAATGGATAATTGGTTTAGAAGTAAATGGTTTGTCCGTGTCGTTTCCTTGGCCTTTGCGGTGTTGTTTTATGTCTTTGTGTCTGTAGAAGTACAAAATAGACCAAATAATGATGGCTTAACGTTTCCATCGGGGGACAGCTCTCAAGAATTACAGACTTTAGATGATGTGCCAGTAAATATTAAAATTGATAACGAAAAATATGTGGTTAGTGGTGTTCCTGAATACGTATCTGTTTCCATGGAAGGGTCTGCTGGCTTCCTCACTCCTACAATTAAAAATAGGAATTTCAACGTATATGTTGATTTACAAGGATTAAAAGCTGGAGAACATACCGTGGAATTACAACATGATATTTCTAGCGGATTAGATGTTTATATTGAACCAAAGCGGATTGATGTAACCATTGAAGAGAAAGCAACGAAAGAATTCAATGTCATGGTTGACTTCTTAAATGAAAGTCAAATTGCTGAAGGTTATGAGCTAGGTGATTACGAAGTTAATCCTAAAACCGTAACGATTACCAGTGCCAAAAGCGTAATTGATAAGATTGGTATTGTAAAAGCATATGTCGATTTATCTAATTTGGATAAGCCAATTAATAATCGGGAAGTACCTGTTAATGTTTATGATAATCAAGGTAGTGAATTAAACGTGAATGTTGAACCAGGGAATGTTATCATTTCTGCGGATATAGATAATCCGAGCAAGAAAGTACCACTAAGTTTAAAGACGAGTGGGAAGTTGCCGGAGGGCTATGCATTATCATCGATTTCTGCTAATGTAGAGGAAGTGGAAGTGTTTGCAAGCAATAGCTTGCTCCAAAATATTGACGAGATTACAACGGAAGACATCGATTTGTCGAAGATTGAACAATCAGGTACAATCGAGGCGAAGTTAGCCTTACCAGAGGGAGCAAGCGCACCTGGAGTAGAGAATATTAAAGTGGATGTAGAAATAGAACAAACGAAAACCATTAAAGCTTTACCAATTAATGTAGAATCTCTGGGAGATGGACAAGAAGTATCCTTTATCGATCCATCCAATGCAGAGTTAGACATCACAGTTACTGGAAATCAAGCAGACATTGCAAAGCTAAAAGCTGATGATTTCCAAGCATCAATAAATGTGGAAGGTCTGGACGTTGGGGAGCATGATGTCCCAATAACGATTGAAGGACCCGATGGAGTAACCGTTGAAGCTGAATTCGAACAAGCTACGATTGAAATAAGTGAATCTTAATATAGGATTGCTCTCGCTTGATAAACGGTGAAAAGGATATAAAGGAGAGAAACTCACATGGGAAATTATTTTGGAACAGATGGAGTACGCGGAGTAGCAAATAAGGATCTTACTCCAGAATTAGCCTTTAAGTTAGGGCGTATTGGTGGTTACGTATTAACAAAAGAAACGCAGCGACCTAAGATCATCATTGGTCGTGATACGCGGATATCTGGCCATATGCTTGAGGGAGCACTGGTAGCCGGATTACTTTCTATCGGTGCAGAAGTAATGAGACTAGGTGTTATTTCCACTCCAGGTGTTGCGTATTTAACCAAAGCAACTAGTTCACAAGCTGGTGTAATGATCTCAGCCTCTCACAATCCTGTTGAAGATAATGGAATTAAATTCTTTGGTCCAGACGGCTTTAAACTAACAGATGATCAAGAAAATGAAATTGAAGCGCTTATGGACGGAGAAGACGAGTTACCACGTCCGATTGGTGCCGATGTTGGGAGCGTCAACGACTATTTTGAAGGCGGTCAAAAGTATCTATCCTTCTTAAAAGATACGGTTGATAATGATTTTGGCGGATTAAAAATAGCTTTTGACTGTGCACACGGTGCTACATCAAGTTTGGCTACACATTTATTTGCTGATTTAGAAGCGGATATCTATTCTATCGGCTCATCTCCAGACGGATTGAATATTAATGATGGTGTTGGGTCTACACATCCGGAGAAGCTTCAAGCTTTTGTGAAAGAGAAAGATGCTGATATTGGTCTAGCATTTGATGGCGATGGTGACCGATTAATTGCTGTTGATGAAAAAGGAAATCTTGTAGATGGCGATCAAATCATGTTTATATGTGCTAAATATATGAATGAAAAAGGAGCCCTTCGTCATAATACGGTCGTTTCTACGGTAATGAGTAATATCGGTTTTTATAAAGCATTGGAAGAGAATGGCATGCGTAGTGATAAAACAGCAGTAGGGGATCGCTATGTGATGGAGGAAATGCGAAAAGGTGGATACAATCTTGGTGGTGAACAATCTGGACATATTATCTTTCTAGATTATAACACTACGGGAGATGGCATGCTGTCAGCGTTACAATTAGTAAATGTAATGACGGAAACTGGTAAGCCGCTGTCAGAGTTAGCAGAAGAAATGACCATTTATCCGCAAATACTTAAAAATGTAAGAGTCTCTGACAAGAAAGAAGCATTAAATCATCCAGAAATAAAGAAAGAGATTGCAGCAGTAGAAGAGGAACTTGGAGAACAAGGACGTGTCTTAGTAAGACCATCTGGTACCGAACCACTGGTGCGGGTAATGGTTGAATCACCAACGAAAGAAGAATGTGAGAAATATGTTAATCAAGTCGTAGCTGTAATTGAAAGACTGCTTGGAACAAATCATTAATTTTAAATAGTAACTACTAAAAGCCGCCGCTTAATGGGCGGCTTTTAGTATGTATGGATAGTAACTTTTCAATGTTCTTGACAACCATTTTTGTTCCTACTATAATTTGGTTGCTCAATCAAAAAAATGATCAATTGATCAGGAGTTGTGATATATGAATGATAGACAATCCTTTATTGCTGAAGCTAGAAGAGAACAAATTATAAAGGCAGCAATTGAAGTTCTTGAAGAGATTGGTTATGTAAGTGCCAGTTTATCTAAAATAGCTAAAAAAGCAAACATTAGTACTGGCCTTATTTCGTATCATTTCTCGGGAAAAGAAGATTTGATGAATAGTACGCTTGGTTATCTGATTCAGAACGAATTTTTATTCATTCGTAAAAGGGTAGAGCAAAATAGTAAAGCGGAGGAAAGATTAGCAGCTTATATAGATGCAAGTTTAGATTATCAGTTGAAGCATCTTTCAAATAATATTGCTCTAATAGAAATTGTTTTTCATGCACGCACAGATGAATATGTACCTTATTATCTGTTAGAGGAAGAAGAGGGAGATCCAATAACGATATTATTAAAGGATATCTTACAAATGGGACAGACGAATAATGATTTTGCTAAATTTTCCGTTAAAACAGTAGTAACTATTATACGAGGAGCTATTTCAGAGTTTATGCTATCCAATGATTCTAAACAAAGTACGGAACAATATGGAGAAGAATTAAAAAACATGGTATTTAAAATGGTGAAGTAGTGGAGGGAGGAAACAACATGCTAAATGAAGAGACAGTCTTAGGATTAAAGCGATTCGATAAGTTGTTTATCATTGTCATTTCTATTACCGTTGGTGGGCTGCTTGGCTGGTTTATTCCTGTCATCATTGATTGGGTACTAGAGCTGCCATTTGTACCGATGGAAGGTATTATTTCTATAATTGATTCATTAAATCATTTTTGGGTTTCGGTTGTTGCTACAATTGTAGGCGTTATTGCAGGTATCGCTTTTATAGTTTATGTCTTTCATGTAACGCTGAAGGTGAAGGTATCCGATAAACAGATTACTTTAATTCTTGGAGAGATGAGAAGGGATATTCATAAGCAGGCTATTTCTGCAATTTTTATGGAAAATAAAACCTTGATTATTCTTGGAGAAAATAGTAAAGAAATTTTCCGAGAAGACTTGGAGGTTAAAAAGGAAGAGGCAAAGGAAGCCTTTTTATATTATGGTTACCCTTGGAAGAACGAAGACCCTTTTATAAAGGATTATCAACGCTGGGAATTGGGTAATAATCAATATCCTTCCGATATTAATTCTATTCTATACGCTAGAGAACGAGCATTAAAGGAGGATAATGAGGAGGAAGCAAAGCAATTACGTGAAGATTTGGCCAAGCTAGGTGTAGTAATCCAAGATAAACAAAAAGCACAGTATATTCGTTTAATAAAACAGGGGTGAATAAATTCGTGCACCCCACAATGCATTCCAATTTTAGATAGAATCTACATGCTATTTAGCCCCACAATCTGTTCATCTTTCTATAATAGAGAAGAACAAAATGAAGACAGGAGGTAGTAAGCATTGATAACAATCTTAACCGTCGATGATGATGCACATATCCGTGAACTGCTTCGATTCTATTTACAAAAGGAAGGATATCAAATTATTGAGGCCGAAGATGGTCAAGCAGCATTGAAGCAATTAGCGAAGCGACAAGTTCATTTGGCAATTGTAGATATCATGATGCCGCAAATCGATGGATATCAGCTTTGTAAAGAAATTCGTACCGATTATGATATCCCTGTTCTGATGCTTACCGCAAAAGGTGAACTGACAGATAAGGAGAAAGCATATATGGCTGGTACAGATGATTATATTGTAAAGCCGTTTGAACCAAAGGAAGTTTTGTTTCGAATTAAAGCATTGCTCCGCAGGTTCCAAATGCAACATAATGAAAAAATACAACTTGGCAATACAGTGATTGATCGAAAAAGCTATGAGGTTCATACACAAGGGAAGACAATCATACTCCCATTAAAGGAATTTGAACTGTTGGCACAATTGGCGAGTTATCCGAATCGAATATTTTCTAGAGAACAGTTGATTGAATTGGTATGGGGATCAGATTATCCAGGTAATGACCGAACAGTAGATGTACATATTAAGCGACTTCGCGAGAGATTTACCTCAGTGCAGAACGACTTTTCCATTCAAACCATTCGAGGGCTTGGTTATAAATTAGAATTCATTCGCGATGCAGGTGTTCACTAATGCGGACACTTTATGTACGAATTATTGTTACAACGATGGCTATCATGATTACTAGCTCCATTATCGCATTTATTGCTAGTAACGTTTACTACCAGCATGTATTAAAACCAGAAAATGATAAAAAGGTTACTCATATGGCTAACAATATTGTTGATCTTTACAATGGTAGTGATCAATCGATTGGTCATTTTTTAAGGGATATGGCAGATTTAGGATACTCCTTTTATTTAATTGATAATGATGGCCAGAGCAAGACATTTGGCAAACCATTTGATACAACAGAATTGCAATCATCGGTTGTACAGGATGTCTTAAGCGGTAACATATACCACGGCATTGCAAATTATCCTTGGCAGCCCTTTGTAACCGGATTTTTTGATCATGCACTTTCAAATACCATTGGCTTGCCGATAAATGCTAATGACGATAGCTTTGCCTTATTTGTTCGACCAAATTCCGTGCAGCAATTTGGTGAAATGCGTATCTTTTTTGCAGTTATTATTGGACTTGCCTTGTTTTTTAGCTTCTTGTTTGTGCTTTTTAGTACACGCTGGATTGTAAACCCAATTCAGTCATTAACAGTGGCTACGAAAAAAATTGCAGCAGGTAATTATCATATAAAATTAGCTGTTAACCGTAAGGATGAGATTGGACGCTTGGCAAGAAATTTTTCAACCATGAGTGAGAGTTTACAAAAAACAGAAGAAAAAAGACAGGAATTTGTTGCAAGCGTCTCCCATGAAATTCAATCTCCACTTACATCAATTCAAGGGTTTTCACAAGCCCTTCAGGAGGAGAACCTTTCCAACGAAGAACGCATTCATTATCTATCCATTATTGAAAAAGAGAGCAAACGATTATCTGTACTTAGCAGGCAACTGCTTACCTTATCTCAGCTGGATCAAGGCAATAATGAGCTGGAGCGTATTCCATTTGATCTATCGGAGCAGATGAAGGAAATATTATTTACACTTGAATGGCAGTGGCGCCAAAAAAATCTATCGATAGAATGGGATGCTAAGTCAACGGTTATTAACGGCGATCCTAAATTATTACATCAAGTATGGATGAATGTTATAACAAATGCCATTCGTTATACATTGAAAGAAGGAAAGATATCAATAACTGTAAAAAAAGGGAAAGCGAATGTTGAAGTTATTATTACGGACACAGGTATTGGAATTTCTCAAGAAGATATCCCTCAAATCTTTGATCGGTTTTATAAAGCTGATAAAGCTAGAACGCGAAAAGCAGGTGGAACAGGTCTGGGATTAGCCATTACAAAGAAAATTGTAGAATTACATGCTGGAACAATCATGGTTAAGAGTGAAGAAGGGCAAGGAACAGCGATTATTATAACGCTACCGCAATAGTAACGAATCGTTCATCTTCTGTTCATACAAAAGGTCTATATTAGAAGCAGAAGAGGAGGGAAGTGCAATGTTTCTTGCAATTCGAGAGTTACTATTTGCGAAAACTAGATATATATTAATTGGTCTCATTATGGTTTTAACGGCTAGTCTAATCTTTATTATTTCGGGGTTAGCTCAAGGTCTATCTGCTGATAATGCGTCCTCGATTCAAGAGTTGCAAGCGGATTTGTTAATCTTAACAAAGGATGCAGAGGGAAAACTTACAAAATCCTTTATTCCAATGGGCGAGGCGCAAGAGATTGTAGACAATCAAGGTGATGAGCATGCTAGTACTTTAGCCATTCGGATGATGAATGCCACCAGAAATAACAGTCAACAGCAACTAGATATTGCAATGTTTGCAACAGAACCTGATAGTATGCTGATGCCAAAAATAACGGAAGGAGTTTCTCCAACAAATCAAAAACAAGTAGTAGCCGACACTACATTAAAGCAGGAGGGTGTAAAGCTTGGCGATAAATTGACAATTGGGGAAGCCTCTTACATTGTGTCAGCTTTTACATCAGGTCAACGATACAGTCATACTCCCGTTGTGTTTATTCATAATCAAGGCTTAGATCAAGTGAATGCAATTGCTGTACAAGGCGACGCCCATGTAGAAGGGTCATTTGATGTAATGACAAAAGAAGATGCACTTCAGGGGATTCCTAGCTATTCGCAGGAACAGGCATCGCTAAATATGATGATCATTTTCTTATATGTCATTGCTGCATTTGTGCTGGCTGTGTTTTTCTATGTCATCACACTACAAAAAAGGGAACAGTTTGGGGTGTTAAAAGCATTAGGTGCTAATAACAGCTACTTGATTCAGGGGTTAATGGGGCAAGTAGTATTACTTGCCGTTGTATGTATCGCATTAGGAGCAGCGATTACGGTTGGAATAGGTGCGTTATTCCCTAGTGATATGCCATTTCACCTCGAATTAGTTACAATGCTTAAGCCAGCCATTATTATGATGATTGTCTCCTTTATTGGAGCACTGTTATCCCTTTATCAAGTAACGCGAATTGATCCAATTGAAGCAATTGAGGGGGCTGCTGCATAATGACACTTATTTTAGATCATGTTACGAAAACTTATACAGATGGTCCAAATCGCTTTAACGCTTTGGATGAAGTATCCTTAGAAGTAAAATCAGGTGAATTTATTGCGATAGTTGGTCCTTCTGGATCAGGAAAAAGTACGATGTTATCAATTGCCGGGGCACTACTTTCTCCAACAAGTGGGAACGTGCTGTTGGCTGGAGAGAATATTACTGGATTATCATCGAAAGAAATAACGAAAAGACGGCTTGAAAAGATTGGGTTTGTGTTTCAAGCTGCTCATTTAGTTCCATATCTCAAGGTAAAAGATCAGTTGAATATTATTCAAGTGCTTGCCAAGAAACGAGTTAAACATGGGAGTGATTTACTTACTCATTTTGGCTTGCAGCATCGGTTGAATAATTATCCCAATGAGCTGTCAGGAGGTCAGCGTCAGCGAGTAGCAATTGCTCGTGCACTAATGAACGATCCGCAAATAATTCTTGCTGATGAACCTACTGCAAGCCTTGACTCCAAGCGAGGTCAGGATGTTGTAAAACTTTTGGCAGGCGAAATTAAAGATCGAAACAAGGCCGGAATTATGGTAACGCATGATGAGCGCGTACTTAGCTATGCAGATCGAATTGTAACGATTCGCGACGGAAAAATAGTAAAGGATTAAATAGTAAGAACTGCTCAGCAATAAAAACAACCACTCATATAATAAAAGAACGACCACAGTTCCAGCTATGGTCGATAGATACCCATCCTTATGATAGGGATTGGCGTTATCTAATTTAGAAAGAAAAAATAGCCCATACCCCTTTGTGGAACAGGTGGCTATTTTTTTGCGTTAAGAATAGCTACAACAACTGAATTAGCGTTACGATCATGCGTTTTATCAATACTATAATGAGTAAGTGTTAATGTATTTAACGTTACTATCTACTCTACTTTTGTCCCGTATATAACTGGCAGTAATCCCCCCACTGATTGAAGTTTCACTTTACATCTAACTGTTCTTTTAAAGCAGTAATTGATTGGATGTTCAAGAAATGGTTGAAGAACTTACAAAGGTGATGGCATATTTGGCTTAGATAAAAAGAGATGAGTATATGTAGAAAAAGAACGTGAAGAAAGTAGTTTACTTCTCTTTTGGATTGGTATCAACTACAAATTCTCCACGCTTTAGTTGATTTTGCAATAGATCCTCAAATAATATTTACAAGATCCTTTTTTGCTTTCTCTTTAACATTTAATCCATTAATCATTTCCAGAACCTGTAACGCACATCCCCATGAAAAAGTGATTCCAGAGCCACCATGTCCATAGTTATGTATAATGGATGAGTTAGGTACTCTTTCTAAACGAACACTTTTTTCACGGAAAGGCCTTAAACCAGTACGCACAGGTTCATAGGAATCAATAATTGCTTTTTCAAGCGGAGGGAAGAACGATTTACAACGATTATACATCTCTTCAATTGGTTGATAATTTTCTAAATTAACTTCTAAATCCCATTTATTAAGTTCAGCTAAACCTCCTAAAAGTAACATGTTTTCCCCTCTAGGAAGGATAAAAATAAAGCCAGGATCTTCACTAATTCCATCATGAGAAATACAATAAGCTTCATCTAATTTAGAGAATTGTTGCCCATCATTCACAACTCTAACTAATGCACCACGTAACGGGGTCATGTCATCATCAGTCAATTCAATAGCACCTAAACCTGTACAGTTTACAATTACATCCACTTGGTATTCCGCTTTTAAATTTTCTTCTTGTTGTTCTAAATTTCCTACAATTTTTTTCATTATAATGTCACAATTTGATTTTTCAACCTTTTCTTGTAGCCACTTCATGTAGATATCCGTATCAATCATAGGAGCTAACAGCGTATATGCGTCTTTAATACCCATTTCTGGATTAACTCCTTTTTCTTCAATCAGTGATACACTATGGCGGAAACTACGAACATGTCTTTTTAATTCGTTCATTTTTTTTAAATCTTTAGAGTTATCCTTTATTAAATTTTTAAAAAAGAAAGTAACATCACGCATGTATACTCCACTTTCTTTGTTTTTAGATAAATCCGAGAATATATTATAAGAGAGTAATGACCATTCTTTTGATATCTTAATTGAAGCTTCATCTTGGTGGTTTCCACAAACAGCCGGAGGCCACTCCCACAATGCACCTGCGACTACGGAAGTAACTTCAGGAGCGAGCTTTTCTGTAACTATTTTGACTTGATGTCCTTCATTTTGTAAAATCAATGCTGTAGTTAGCCCTACTACCCCACCACCTATAACTAAAACTTTACTTTTTTCACTATGATTTATATTCACAACATCACTTCCTTATAATTTGTTTAACTATTAGAACAATTTGTCACAAAATTATATAACATAGCCCTTTCTAAAATATTGAAGTCTACCAATGGGTTTTCTGATAATAGTTCTGCATATTCTGATTTTTGTTGTTATTTTGATTCAAAACGATCGTCCACTACAGAATTGATGTATGAATCAAAATCTCCTTCTCTCAAAGAATTCAATGAGTCTTTTAGTGATTCTTCAGCCGACTTTAAAGAAGCGCTTACATAGTAAATAAATGCCATCAGTAAAGCTAACGCAGTGATAGAAACTAAAAACAATTTGCGTGATAACACTCATTTCTTCTAACCGTTGAATAATATTGAGGATATCCACCGTTCTAAACGGGAGATGCTCTCCACTACAACTGTATCGCCTTGCCTGATGACATTAAAAAGTTGATGAAGTCCTTTTCAATCTTTAATCGTACCTGTAAACTTCTTCTTAACTATTTTTTACAATCATATTGATTAAACATACCAATTTGCCGATCTAAGTTTTGATCAATAGTAGACACCCGAGCCGAGCATAATCAATTATCATTTGTAACCTTCAGTAAACCTATATATTTTTATTTTACTAGAAGGACTCTTATTGTAAAGGTATTTTTTGGTAATTAATAAATCTTAATAAAATCAAAGTTTAGTAGGATGAAAGAAAGCGTTACAAAAATACTGGTTTATGGTAATGGCATGTATTAACATGGAGATAAGTTCTAAATCAATCTGGCCAGATTGTTGTATAACATTTTCAAGTACAATACATAAATTAGGATATTAGTGAGATTAAATTCTGGTATTAGTCCTAACCTATGTGGTCAAACAATAGGTTTTACAATTTTGACAATAGTAACATTACGAGGTGGTTTATTAATGAAAAAGAATGAAAAAACATATCTAAGTATAGAAGAAATTATTTCATTACCAACCTTATCAGGTACAAACATAAGTGATAATGGCAAAAACGTAGCATTTGTCAAAAAGCCAGCTAACTGGAAAGACAATAAATATCGGAACCATGTATGGATATATGAAAAAGAAAAGGGGCAGTGTTACCCATTAACAACTGGTGAAATAGATAGTACATACCCATTATGGTCTCCAGATTCTAGGAATATTGCATACCTTTAGCCCAGTTGGTGATGGGGAGAATAAGACAAATCAAATCTTTGTTAAGTCGATAGATGGTTATGACGGGGTTCAAATTACTAATGAGAAAGAAGGAGTCAGTAAATTCCAATGGGAGCCTAATGGCAAGGGTTTTTATTATGTTGCGCAGTTAAAAGAATGCGAGGAGATAAGGAAACGTAAGGAACTGTATGGAGATTTCCGTCATGTAGGTAATGAATATCAGAATAATTGTTTATGTTACATTGAAATAGATAAAGTGATACAAAATGATAAATATGAACACAAAAATAGCGTTGTTTATCAACTAACTGATGGTAAGGATTTTCATATCCATGAATTTGATTTGATATTTCAGATGATGGGAAAAAGGTTGTATTTATAGCTACACCAAGCCCAAATATGGAAGAGTATCTGAATGGAGATCTATACATATTAGATATTAAAGCGGAAGAGCTACAAAAGATGCATATAGATAAGTTGTTGGGAGGGAGTGTTTGCTTTTCTCCTGAAGGCAACAAAATATGTTACGCAGCAAGCATAAGGGAGAAGGATTACTATAAGACCCATATACAAGATATTAATTTAGAAATATATGATATTAATAATGGAGAGCTCATTCAACCTTTTAGCAAATTTTGATAGTACGGTAGTTCCATTACGCTGGACAACTAAAGGAATTTTAATTAGATGGCAGAATAAAACTAATTATCTTATTGGGTTACTAGCTGAGGATGGCACTGTGGAAATGTTAAGCGAAAAAGTAGATAGTTTTATAATAGATGCTTCTATAACAAGGGATGAAAATCATATATCCTATAATAAGGCTATAACAAATGAAATCTTTGAAATCTATTTAGACGATACAAAAATAACGAATGAAAATAGCTTTTTCAAAGGAAGGCTTAAATGTAACAGGGAAATAATTTCATGGATAAATAGTGATGGTCTTGAAATAGAGGGAGTTTTATCAACCCCAGTAGAGTTTGACACAAATGAAAAGTATCCCTTATTAGTGGTAATCCATGGTGGTCCAGCTTGGGCATCCTCTCCAATATTTTCAGATTGTTTTAATGAGAAATATCCTATTGAACAGTTTATTGGAAAAGGCTTTATCGTTTTAGAACCAAACTACAGGGGAAGTTCTGGTTATGGTAATGAATTCTTGAAAGCTAACTATAGAAAGCTGGGAATTGTTAACTACGATGATGTCATATCTGGAGTAGATAATCTAGTTGACAAAGGGATTGCAGATAAAGATAGAGTAGGGGTTATGGGATGGAGCAACGGAGGATATATATCAGCCTTCTGTTCAACATTTAGTAGTAGATTTGTGGCTATTTCAGTTGGAGGTGGAATTACTAATTGGAGTACCCATTATGTAAATACAGATATACCTTACTTTATTAGTATGTATTTAGGAAATAATCCATGGAATGATCCAGGGATATATACGAAAACATCACCAATGACATATATTAAAACTGCCTGTACTCCCACTTTAATCCAACATGGCGAAAAGGATGTAAGAGTTCCAACTCCAAATGCATATGAGCTATATCAAGGGTTAAGGGATATGGAAGTTGATACAGAATTAATTATATTTAAAGGAATTATAGTTCAGACCAACCAGGAATTAATGTGGCTATTATGAAGCAGAATTTGATGTGGTTTTCACACTATATTCTTGGAGAAAGTATGAAAGATTTTAGGGTTCTATAATGGATATCCTCAAAGGATACATAAGGATGAATTTCTAATTTAAGTCGACTTTTAGTCTTTATTGTTTTCGTATCAATCACAGGATTTTTTATACAAATAGATAAGATTTGGAACTATTGATGCAGTTTCTATATTATATAGAAGCTATATCTTTCGGGCGAAATCCTTTGCATCGAATCAGATGCACGATGGCTAATTTCTTCGATTACAAAATCCTATGCAGTCGAATCGATGGGTTGCTGCATGAGTTTCTTGCTCCCTTCTTTAATATGATTTAAATTATATGTTACTTGGGCAACCCTCTATTCATCTTCACTTCTTGATATGTAGGATTAACATCTCACTGCTCCTTCTCCTTCTAAAGGCTGAGAAGATTCTACTTCTCCTGACTGTGTTACAACAAACTGCTACGTGCTACTATTGGTATAGTAATACTATCGACCCTCATACAGATACGTTATACTACATATAAGTATTAATTTTCTAATAACTTAGAATGTAGGTGAAAAAAGATAGGAGGAGAGTAATGTTAAATTTTCCAAAGCCAACGGTGGAGCAGTTTTTTCGTACCTATACGATCACAAATTTTACAGTTAGCGGTGATGAGAAGCGGTTAATATTTACCTCGAATTTAAATGGTAAGATGAATTTATGGGCAATGGATCTACCAGACACATTTCCTTATTTATTTGCCCATCATGATGAAGCTTGTAGCTTTATCAAGGTTGATCCGAACAATCGATTTGTACTAGCAGGATTTGATAAAGATGGTGATGAAAACCACCATATATATGCATTGCCTGCTGAGGGAGGTCTGCCACAACCTTTAGTAACAGGAGAGGCATCGGAAAAATATTTCTTTTCGCATTTAAGTGAAGATGGGGAGCGATTATACTATATGACGTCTGAAGATAATCCCTCTTTTTTGAATGCGAGAGTCCGAGATCTTCGAACAGATACGGATCAACTTATACATGAAGGGGAGGAATCGCTTACAGAGTTAGCCGCTGTTTCCAAGGATGAAGAAGCATACGTGTATTTATGTTCGTTCGCAAACACCTATGTAACAGGGTATGTAAAATCTGGAGAGAATAAAAATTACCTCACACCAAATCCTGATAAAGTCCATGTTGTATTTGATCCGATATTTACAGATAATCAAACCATCTATTTTTTAACAGATTATGAGAGTGAATATAGTTATCTTGCAAAATTTGATTTGGGTTCGAAACAGTTTTCAAAAGTTTTAACGATTGAGAACGAGAGTATACAACTTTTAAAATGGCATAAAGAGAATCAATGCTTTTATTTTATTACGGAAAAAGGCGTTACGGATGTGATGTATCGCTATGAAGTAGCAAGCGGTAAGCTCCATACGTTAAAGTCTCCAGTAGATGTAATTGATCAATGTCATGTTACAACATCTGGTTCCATCTTTTTATTAGGACGAAGCGCTACAGTGCCTAGTAATATTTTTCAATCCGTGGATGGTGAGGATTGGCAGCAACTTACGAATAATGGAGTACTTGGTGTAAAAAATGAAGATATGGTTGAACCGGAAATTGTAAACTATTCCTCCTATGATGGAATGGAAATAGAAGCCTTGCTGTTTAAAGCCCATCCAGAATATGATAACGGTCATACAATTTTCTGGCCACATGGTGGACCACAAGCTTCCGAACGAAAAATGTTTCGTTCAATGTTCCAATGCTTCTTAAATCGTGGTTATTCAATATTTGCTCCTAATTTCCGAGGCAGCACAGGATACGGAGCCTCTTTTGTGAAAATGGTGGAGCAGGATTGGGGTGAAGGACCACGATTGGATTGTGTAGCAGGAGTAGAGTGGCTATTTAACAACAAAATTAGCACTCGAGAGAAGCTCTTTTTAGTAGGAGGCAGCTATGGGGGATACATGGCGCTATTATTACATGGACGTCATTCTGAATATTTTAAAGCAGTTGTTGACATATTTGGTCCTTCTGATTTATTTACTTTTGTTAATTCAGTTCCTCCACATTGGAAGCCGCTTATGGAACGTTGGTTAGGTGATCCAATTAGGGATGAAGAACGATTTACTAAAGATTCTCCAGTGACTTATTTGGACGGAATGACGAAGCCCATGCTAGTCATTCAAGGAGCAAAGGATCCCCGCGTTGTAAAAGAAGAATCGGATCAAATTGTTGCCAAGCTTAAGAAACAAGGGCGTGATGTGGAATATTTAGTATTAGAGGACGAAGGGCATGGCTTCGCAAAAAAAGAAAATGAAATAAACGTATATAAGCGGATGCTTGATTTTCTAGATCAGCATCAATCCTAAGAAAACACAGCTTGTAGTGAGCTAGGAGACTCGCTACAAGCTTTTTTCGTAATCGAATAAAACTTACTCGCTTTTCACAGACATACACCCGACTCCAATCATCAAAAGCCATCGTATCGTTTTTTACGTTGAAGATCTGTATTATACATCCTCTTTATCCCGCATATAACTGGCAGTAAGCCCCCAACCAAGCAATAAAGTGAAGTCAATATGGAGAAGAGTGGGAACAACTGCCAGTAAATGTCCGATTGGTTCAACTATCAATCCGAAGCCCCGCGGATTGAAGTTTCACTTTATTCATAGTAGAAGAACATGGTGCATCCTTTATATCATCGTTGACCGATATGTCACGATGCGATATAGTCGAGTTGTGACATATCAAGTAGATAGTAGGTGGATGTGATGAAGCGTGAGAAACTGCTGAAAAGTTACATACCAATGACAGAGACAGCTTTTTATATTCTTATTTCTTTAATTGAACCAAGACATGGCTATGGAATCATTAAGCATGTCGAAGAAATAACCAATTATCGAATTCGTCTCGGGTCTGGAACAGTTTACGGTACGTTGACTAAGATGCACCGAGATGGGTTGATTAGTGTTTATTCAGACAGTAAACGCAAGAAGATCTATGAAATTACCCAGAAAGGTCAGAATTTATTACAGATAGAAATACAACGGTTAAAAGAATTGCATGCTAACGCAATAAAGTATGGGGAGGAGCTATTATGATTAGCGTATTCCGTCCATTTTGGAGTTATGATGTAAATGCGACAGAGAATTGGTTAACATATATGGCACAGCAGGGTTATCACTTTGTGAAGTTCAATCGGTTAACAAGACGGTTTTATTTTGAAAAAGCAGGTACAATCATGCAAACACCAACATATTGGATAGAACACGAGAAAAGGGGTAAAGCTGATCTATCGAAAGCATTACAGGAGGATGGCTGGAGACAAATTTATGCAGAGCGAAATTGGCATGTACTGCGTAACGAAAAAACATTACATGATATTACAACACTTCCAGCTAGGGAAGGAATGATACGGAGAAACGATACCCTTAGAAAGTTATTTTTCATACTATTACTCGCCTTGATATTCACTGCCCTTCCCCCCGTTTTGTTACTGGGAGTTTCGTTAGTAATGGCTGGTGTGCCACCATCTGTAGAGGGAGGGCCAGGATGGCTATTCACAGCATTAATCGGCTTATCGCTATGGATGTATATTCCATATTCTTTTTTCAAATTAAATCAATCGGTAAAACAATTAGAAGCGTGCGACGTGTTAGAAAACAAACAGAGGTTGTCGCAAGAAAAGTATACGTCAGACTTTGTAAAATGGAGGTTAGGATGGATATATGCACCTGATAAGTTAGAGAAATGGTTAGAAGCGATGGCTAAGCAGGGGAAGCAGCTTGTAGCAGTTCGTACATTTGGAATAAGATTTTATTTCAAAGATAGTAGGCCGCAGCATATTCGATATTGTGTGGACTACCAGAAAGAGTTAAATCGCGCTTACTTTGATATGCACCTTGGTGCTGGATGGAGGCTAATGCATGCATCAAAAGGATTTATGAATAAATGGTCGATTTGGTCTATGGCCTATGAAGAGGGTGAAGAGTTGCCGCAATTATATAACGATACAGTCCATATGTTAGATCATGCTAAGCGAATTGCATTTTCTCATCTTTTCATGATGCTTCCGATGACTAGCATGTACGTGGTGCTTTTTTCAATGCAGTGGTCAGCGGATATGGGCAAAATGGATTGGTTTATGCTAATTGTTTTTGGTATAGCGGTTATTGAGTTTGCTACCTTTTCGCTTCAATCAGGTCTTTATTATCAACGGATTAGAAAAAGAGTTTCAAAGTTTTTCCCGTGAAGTCTTTACGTATAAAGGATTAACATCTAATCTTCGTGAAATGGAATTACGCATTTAGGGAAGTGGTTATCATCAGAGTTAGTAGAAGAAGCTTACAGTTAACGATTATCGTGTTATCAGGTTATCAACTTTTAACAGGAGATTTGCGTTTCATGCCATTAACTATTTTATTATTAGGATTGTTATTCATCGTAATGGGAATAAACGAAGTGAGAAAAGATAAATTGAATATATGGGGTTATGTTAGCTTCATTACAGCAGCATTTTTGTTTTTCGTAACATTACAGCTGCTACTTAACGTGAATACTTTAAACAAGTAGAGCAAGTACCTATACTTGTTGATAGAATACTTGCTCTGGTATCAAGCTATTTTGCGGTAACAGGGCTGTAATTTCCAGGTACATTATTAACGGAAATAGACAAACGATTCCAGCAATTGATGGTAATAATAAGGGCTACAAGATCAATATATTGCTTTTCATCAAAGTACATGCGTGTCTGTTTATATAGTTTATCAGGCACACCATTTACTGAGATAGCAGTCACAGCTTCTGCTAATGCTAAAGCTGCACGCTCGGTTTCTGTATAAAATGGTGCCTCACGCCAAGCTTGTAAACAATATATCCTTTGCTCGGTTTCTCCTATTGCCCGCGCATCCTTCGTATGCATGTCGATACAAAAAGCACAGCCATTCATCTGTGATACGCGAATTTTAATTAATTCGATTAATTTCAGATCAAACGCTGTTTTTTTCTTGTATTCCTCAAGCTGCACTAGTAATTTGACAATTTCAGGTGACGTCTTCTGATAATTGATTCGTTGTTCCATTCAAAATCACTCCTTTTAAATATTGGCCCTTCACTATATAGACAAAATAGCTAGCTGTTTTGTGACAAAAAAGAGAGAGCTGTGTGTGTGCTCTCTCATTATCAGTGTCTAGGTATTGAAATCCGGTTTAATTTATCCGGATTAGAAACAATATAAATGCGACTTATATTCTTTTGACTTCTATCTAAAGCAAAGGTAATGATTTTTACTGGACGACCATCTTTAACTTGTAAAATACCTTGTTGACCATTGACGATGACAGCGTAAAGTTTCCCACTAAAACTCCCCTTAGAGAAAATTCCTTTAAGGAAAGCTGATACACGGCGCTTATTTAGAATTGGATAGATGGCAGCAAGTACTTTCCCGCCCCCATCTGTAACTAGAACAACATCCTCTGTAAGCACATGAATAAATTCATCAAAATCACCTGTAGTTGTAGCATCAAGGAATGATTTTGTAAGGTTCTCGGCACGATCAGCGTGGTTTGTGTGGGCGGAAAATAAGTCGTTTTGTAATTTTTTCTTAGCACGACTATATATTTTCCTAGTGTTTACTTCTGTTTTATTTATGATATTAGCAATTTCAACATAATGATAGGCCATTGCTTCCTTTAAAACGAACACAGCTCTTTCTGTCGGAGTTAATTGCTCCATTAAAACTAAAAATGCATATGAGATTGCCTCATCTGTAATTACCTTGTCTAATGGCTGCTTGATAAAATGAACTTGTGGTTCAGGTAACCAGGTGCCAGTGTAGGTTTCCCTTTGTGTACGTGCAGATTTTAAAAAGTTAATACAATGATTGGTCGTTGTTTTCGCAAGGTACGATTTGAGATCTTTTATATGAGCCGTTTTTTGGTTCATTTGTAATAAGGAATCATGAACAATATCCTCTGCGTCTGTAACGGAGCCCAGCATTCGATACGCTATGGAAAATAGATAGGGCTGATATTCTTTATACATCTTCTTGAATTCCATTGGAACCTCCCCTTTTTTGTTGGATATAACAGGCAGTAGGATTCCACTTCAAGCGATATAAGTGGGGGAACGACTGACAGTAAATATCCAATTGGTTTAAAGGTCTTTAGGTCATACTGTTGTAGTATTTAGAGGATAAATAAAACCCCCAACTGATTGAAGTTCACTTTAATGATTTTCTATAGTTTACCGCAGGTTTTTGAGTAGTAAAACCCCAATATTTATTTTACGTTAAGAAGAACATCGTAAAAAAATGTAATAAATGGTCAATGGTAGCGTAATTATGAAATAAGGGGGTTCAAATAACTTCATGAAATAGGCTCAGAGGGAGGGTTAGTCCAATGAGAAAAAAATGGAAGCCATTTTGGAGTTATGATATAAGAAAAATGGAGAACTGGTTGCATGATATGGCATTAGCGGGTTATCGACTGACGAAGATCAGAACGAATAAGCGATTATTTATCTTTGAGGAAGCGCAACATCCTCAAAGGATTCACTATCATATTGTATATGATAAATCAATGGATTACCACCTGTCTGAAGCTATACAGAGTGAGGGCTGGAAGGAAGTGTGTCACCAAGGAAATTGGTATGTGCTTGCTAATGAAAAACCAGCAGAAGAACTAAGATGTTATCCAGTACGTGATGGTATTATTAAGCGAAATCGTAATATTTTATATTTTTATGGTGGAATATTTATTTACCTGCTTCTCACCTCCTTATTATTTTTAGTATTAAGCTGTATTACCATATTTTATTTCGGCGGTGTATTAACATTTAAGGAGAAGCCATTTTGGATAGCCACCCTTATCTTCGGAGGTATTCTATGGTTACTCGCTCCGTTTTCAACGATTCGGTTATATAAAACAAATAAACAGTTTTGGTAAAAGAGGTACTTCATACATGGTGCCTCTTTTCTTCTGCTAAGGACATGTAAATGGGAAGATTTTTAGAAGCATATTAGTCACATTGTATGAACAATGCCAATTTGTAATCATATAGTAATATAGCATCACAAAAAAATGATTGACGCAAATCAGAGAATAAGGTTAAAATGTGGTGTATCCTATTAGTAGGAAATTACGTTTTATTCTAGAAAAGAAAGGAGCATTAAAGAACGCTTTTATATGTTTTACAAAGCGCCAGGACTATTCTTTCCGAGCGATGGAAGATAGTTGACGAGGTTGGAGGTTATCGAATTGTTCGGCGGGTGCCTCCCGATTGCTCACCTCCATTGTAACGCTTTTTCTCAAAACAACAAGGTAACTTGTTGGCCAAAGGAAAAAAGCAAGGTGACATACAACAATCACGAGAAAGGGGCAGCACAACGCCCCTGTAACAATAAATTATTGGTTCGTTTGTCTGCCCCTTTATATAAGGAGGCCACAAACATGTGTGGAATTGTAGGTTATATTGGACAAAATGACACGAAGGAAATTTTATTAAACGGACTTGAAAAACTGGAATATCGAGGGTACGACTCTGCTGGTATTGCAATGCTTAATGATAATGGAATTAATCTTTTTAAAGTAAAAGGACGTATTGCCGCGTTAAGACAACGTGTAGATAGCTCTGTTCATGCAACGATGGGAATCGGCCATACCCGCTGGGCAACACATGGTGTGCCAAGTGAAGAGAATGCACACCCACACCAAAGCGCGTCTGGAAGGTTTACACTAGTTCATAATGGGGTTATTGAGAATTATCAGGATATAAAAAGAGAATACCTACAAGCTGTTGATTTTGTTAGTGAAACGGATACGGAAGTCATTGTTCAGCTTGTTGAACAATTTTTTGCAGAAACAAACGATACAGCAAAAAGTTTTCGTAAAGCAATGAGTCTATTAAAGGGGTCATATGCGATTGGCCTGATTGATAATGAAGACCATGATACGCTATACGTTGCAAAAAATAAAAGTCCTTTATTAGTTGGTTTGGGCGATGGTTTTAATGTTGTTGCAAGTGATGCAATGGCAACGTTAAAAGAAACAAATCAATACTTGGAGATTCATGATCAGGAAATCGTACTGGTTAATCGGAATTTTGTAGAGGTACAGAACCTGAACGGTAAGGTCCTTGAGCGTCAACCATTTACAACAAAAATTGATGCAAGTGACATCGAAAAGGGAACTTATTCTCATTTCATGTTGAAGGAAATAGATGAACAGCCATTTGTCATGCGCAAAATTATTCATGAATATCAAACAGAGAACAATGAATTAAAGCTTGATGCAAATGTACGTCAGGCTATGAAGGTTTGCGATCGTATTTATATCATTGCAGCCGGTACCAGCTATCATGCCGGACTAGTCGGCAAAGAGTTTATTGAAAAATTAGCGCATATTCCAGTAGAAGTCCATATTGCTAGTGAATTTTCCTATAACATGCCATTACTATCTGAAAAGCCATTGTTTATTTTCATTTCCCAAAGTGGTGAAACAGCAGATAGTCGTGCTGTGTTAGTAAAGATAAAAGAATTGGGACATCCAGCATTGACGATAACCAATGTACCAGGATCCACCCTTTCTCGTGAAGCAGACTATACGTTAAATCTATATGCAGGTCCGGAAATTGCCGTAGCATCCACAAAAGCGTATACGGCACAGCTAGCAGTCTTAGCTATTTTAGCTGTAGATACTGCAAAGGCAAAAGGATTGGATTTAGACTTTGATCCATTACAAGAACTTGCCATTGTTGCAAATGCGATGGAAGTATTAACAGATCAAAAAGAGGCAATTGAAGATTTAGTCCGTGAATATCTAGGAACAACACGGAATGCCTTCTTCATTGGCCGTAGTACCGATTATCATGTATGTATAGAAGGTGCATTAAAACTGAAGGAAATCTCTTATATTCAGGCAGAAGGCTTTGCTGGAGGAGAATTAAAACATGGCACCATTGCTTTAATCGAAGAGGGTACACCAGTTATTGCCCTTGCTTCACAAGATAATGTGAACTATTCCATCCGTGGAAACGTGCAAGAAGTAGTTGCTCGTGGAGCCAATGCATTAGTGATTAGCATGAAGGGACTTGAGCAGGATACGGATGCTTTTGTTATCCCACATGTACATGAATTATTGACACCACTTGTTAGTGTCGTACCTTTGCAGCTATTAGCATACTATGCTGCACTTCATCGTGACTGTGACGTAGATAAACCACGTAACTTAGCGAAGAGTGTTACAGTTGAATAAGTGAAGGTAAGATATCTAATATAAGGTTTCCCTGTAATTCTTTTTTACAATTTTTGACTTAGCTTTACAACGAAGGGGAAGAAGATAGGGACTATGTATTAAATCTTTCTATGCTATCAATTAGGATCGAGAACGTACCAAAGGTACGCTTTCTCGGTTCTTTTTTTTAAGTTAAGAAAGTATAAAATCAGTGCAATGACTGCGTTAAGCGAAGTAGTTATTTTGAAATGTTTGATGTATATTGGCAATGCTCCGACTAATTACTTCGCTTTCGGCGGGCACGGCCTCAACTAACTTTGCAAAGAAGAACACGTTGCAAAGTGGATTTTCGGCTCGCGCTAATCCCGCAGGAGTCTACGTAATTCGTCTACGCTATGAGAAGGTGCAACAATTCTTGTCATAAGTAATAGGTTGACTTTTTTTCCAATGGGTAAAGTGAAAATCGTTATCTGTGAGTATAAAAGCAGCTGTGTTACTTCATGCTAGCGTTGTAGAGCCTGATAATAGCGAAGGCCGGCCACTTCAACTCCTGTGGGAAATGTTTGACCTGAAGATCCACTTTTTTGAGCGGGTTTTGCTAAAAAAGTTAGCTGAAGGACAAACCCCACGGAAAGGGAAGTGGGCAGCCGGAGTGGTGGTTAAGCAGTAGCTATTATTCCATAATAGCTACTAGAGAAAGCGTAAATCTGAGCATTTAGTGATAAGGACTGAGCGAATTTTGCCCGGTTTTTCTTATCTATATTAAAACTGTTTTCGTTTTTTTTATCTTTTAATTTTTATTTTTATTTTCCTTTAATCCGTTCTCGCTTGATTTTCAGCCTCATTATTTGGCTTTTTACGTTTGACGTGTTTGTCTACGATATGCTTCCAGTTATTTTTCACGTTCCATCTATCCATTCATTGTGGTTCCACTATCAATTGTATCCGTTAACTGTAAGATAAAATTTTCTATTTACTCATTAAATAATATTGTAAATCAATTACCTTTTGTGTATTATGTATATAAAGTATATATACAATATATCTAAAAAGAGGTATTTGCATGCAAATTATAATTTCAAATAATGTAAAAGGACCTATTTATGAGCAGATTTATACGCAAATAAAGAAGCATATTTTGACCAATGAATTGCAAGCCGGACAGTCTTTACCTTCCATGCGTCAATTAGCTAAGGATTTAGACATAAGTGTCATTACAACTAAACGAGCATACGAAGAACTAGAAAAAAATGGTTTTATCTTTTCGATAGTTGGAAAAGGCTCCTTCGTATCTGAGCAAAATAATGAGATGATTCGAGAACGAAAAATGAAAGTGATAGAAGAGCAATTAATGGACGCCATTCAAAATAGTAAAGAAATAGGTCTAGAGTTAACAGAATTAGAAGAACTGCTTAGGATGCTCTTTAAGGAGGAAGCATAATGGAAAGTGTAATTGAGCTAAATCAGGTAAATAAGTCGTTTAACGGATTTCAACTAAAAGACTTATCTATATCGGTTAAGAAAGGCTTTATTACTGGTTTTATAGGTGGTAATGGGGTTGGTAAATCCACGACGATCAAGTTGATTATGAATTTATTACAACCCGATAGTGGAACTGTTTCCCTTTTCGGCTTGAATTACAAAACACATGAAAAGGAAATAAAACAACGAATCGGCTTTGTGTTCGATGGTAATATCTTTTATGAAAATAGTACATTGGCCGACATGAAGCAAATGATTAGTCCCGCTTATAAAAATTGGGATGATTCCATTTTTGTTCAGTATGTAGATATGTTTGAGCTGCCACTAAAGAAAAAAATAAAAACATTTTCAAAAGGGATGATGATGAAGGCTTCTTTAACCTTTGCATTATCACACCATGCTGATCTAATTATTATGGATGAACCAACATCTGGTTTAGATCCAATCTTTCGCCGAGAGCTGCTGGATATTCTTCATAATCTGATGCAGGATGGTGAAAAGACGATATTCTTTTCAACACATATTACGACAGATTTGGATCGGATAGCGGATTATATCACCTTTATTCATAATGGACAGCATCAATTTACAAAAGCGTATTACAAAATCGAAGAAAACTATGCAATTGTGAAAGGTGAGACAAACCTATTAGATCGGGATACAGAACAGGAATTTCTAGGGATTCGTAAGACAAATTATGGTTTTGAGGCATTGACGTCGAATAGACAACGTACAGAAAATATTTTTGGCGATACGGTCGTTATCGAAAAGCCGACACTTGAAGATATTATGCTATATACAAAGAAAGGAAAAGAACGTTATGCTAAATCTTATTCGTAAAGATATTTTATTACAGAAAAATGGAATCTTAATTCTGTTACCTGCCTTATTTATCTATTTGTTTTTTGGTACTTCTATTACCTGGGTAAGTATTGTATTTCCTATTGTAATCATTATGGATGTTTTTTCAAAGGACGAAAAATCGTCAACAAATTTACTGTTGAACGCTTTGCCTTATACACGAAATGAAATAGTTAGTTCGAAATATATTGGTGCCATTATATTAATGACTTTCGTTCTCCTAACTATTTCTGTTGGAAATTGGATTATACATAGCGAAATGGTGCAATGGAAGCAATTACTTTTGATTACAAGTATTGTCGTCATCTTTATTTCATTTGCTTTTCCTTTCTGTTATCTTTTTAAAAGTCGTTATTTAATGAATGCGTCTATTGTTTTGTTTTGTCTTTATCTTGTTATCGTTAATACATTTATCGTAGATTTGAATGATCGAATTAGAAATATCGTGCATACAATCTTGTCATTAGAAAATACGCAGCTGTATTTATTCGTGACCTTATCAGTCGTTCTGCTTTACGTTATCTCATGGATACTTTCTATTCGTATTTATAGAAGAAAAGTATTTTAATGGTGTTGAAAAAGGGGTGTTTAACTTGTTTTCAACAGAACTTTAATCTTCCATATTGTAACTCAGTTAACGGTGATAATGGAGTAACAAAAGAGTAGTATGTCGTTTCATGTTTTTAATAACCTACGAACAGTGCAAAAAAGGAGTGAATTCAATTTGGACCCACTCCTTTTTCTAATCAATAGATTTCCATTTCCCTGTTTTATCCCGCATATAACTGACAGTAAGACCCTCACTGATTGAAAGCTTACTTTATTTACTCATAATGAAAACTTGACAAATAGCTTATGATGCATTAATATAAGAAAAAAACAATGTTAGTTGTTAATAACTATCATGAAAGGAGTAGTTGTTATTTGAATGAAAAAACTAAAAGTACCGCAGATAAAATCCTATCAGCGACAATCCAATTAATGTCTGAAAAAGGGTATAAAGCCGTAACAATTAAAGAAATTGCAGCAAATGCGGGTATGAGTGAAATGACTGTTTTTCGAACCTTTGGAACAAAAAAAGCAATATTAGAAGCCATAATCGATAACTACCTATACACAGGGCCTATAGAACAACAGATCCAAAAAAATATCACATTTAATTTAGAAGAGGATCTACTAATGATAAGTATGTTGTATCATGAACTATTGGCAAAAAATAGACAAATTTTCTTAATTTCCATTATGGAACGTAAAACAATGCCCGATATTCATGTGAATGTCCACAAGAATGCAGCTAAATTTCTAAAAGTAGTTATTGACTACTTAAAAGTGATGCAGGAAAAGGGCAAGGTAGTTGATGGAGACCCAGAAATTCAAGCGTTAACATTAATGCAATTTAACTATGGGAAGTTTGTTGCTGAAACACTACTGGAGGACTCGTCCTCTACATTACCACAGGAGGATTATCTTCGAGAGGCGATAACTATAATTGTTAAGGGATTAAAGCCTTAATTTTTTTACGATTCAATGTTAGTTATCACTATCTAACATTCAAGTGTTTTCGTTTCTTTCCCTCATTACTTAAACTTAATGTTAGTTGCTAATAACTAACTGACAATGTTTAACATAAATTAAATATATATAAGGAGTGTGTTGAATGAAAAGAATGGAAGATAAAGTTATTTCGGAGATTAGTGGGCAGCGCCGTTCATATCCTACTGTCACGCTCATCGTTGTGCTTGCTGGAGTGCTTGTCATAGCAATGTCAATTGCTGGAACAGCAGTAGCAGTTCCACAAATAGGCGTTGATTTGAGCGTATCCGGTGCCCCTTTGCACTGGGTGGTTGCAGCTTACAATCTAACATTTGCTGCTTTTACGCTAGTATTTGGATCGCTGGCGGATTTATTCGGCCGTCGGCGTACATTTATCATTGGATCGGCTCTTTTTGTCATTGGATCGCTTATTAGCGCAATCTCGAATAATATTTTTCTGATGGACGCTGCTCGTGCACTAGCTGGCATCGGTGGTGCAGGAGTGATGGCAAGTGGTGGTGCAATCCTTGCCACTACATTCAATGGTCCAGCTCGTATGAGAGCATTCGCTGCGTTAGGAACGATGGCAGGTGTAGGTATTGCCATTGGTCCATTTTTGTCTGGTTGGTTAGTTGGCGAGTTTGGGTGGCGTTCCATCTTTCTTATTTATTTAGCCATTGGCGTACTGATTCTGATTGGTACTTTGTTCATATCTGAGTCGCGAGGAGCTCAGAGCGTCAAAGTAGATTGGCCAGGGATGCTTACTTTTATCGTAGGGTTCACGCTAATAATGTTTGGCATCATGCAAGGGCCAGAGATTGGGTGGGGAAGCCCGGTAATTCTTACAGTGTTTGTGGTTGGAATAATATTACTTTCAATTTTCGTTTTCGTTGAGCGACGAAGTACACATCCTGTTCTTAACTTAAAGCTGATTAAAAATACAAGATTTATGGCTTGGTGTATTAGTACACTTATAACATCAGTTGGTTTTCTCGGTGTACTGGTCTTCCTTCCAGTTTACTTACAAGGGGTGAATCAGATCTCTGCTGAAGAGGTTGGTGTTATTATGCTGATACTAACGGCACCAGTATTAGTGATTCCCCAGCTTGGTGGCTGGTTAGTAAATCGGGGCGTTTCCACTCCGGCTCTTATTGGGCTAAGCCTTTTGTTAATAGCTGCTGGTAATGCCTGGTTAACGGTGATTCATCCAGGTGTAAGTACAAGTGATTTATTTGGTCCCTTGCTAATGATTGGAGTCGGAATGGGAATTTCATTTGGTATTACCGATGGCCAGGCTATGAGCCTCGTAGACCAAGAGCAAGTTGGAATGGCGGCAGGTTTCCTTAATACTATTCGAGGTGGTTCTGAAGCATTAGTTATTGCTGTGTTTGGTGCAGTATTAGTCACATTGCTTCAGGTACGGGTGAAATCAGCTGAGCTTGCAGAGCAAGTAGCAGCAGGGGTTATTACTAGTTCAGACTCAGGATTTCTCTCTGAACAGTTCACCGAAGCATGGCAAGTTACACTATGGGGCGTAGCTGCAATTTGTGCTACGATGGCAGTTGTCGTTTATGTAATGCTTGTAGTGCCTAAGCGCTATTCATAGGAATAGTAGTTATTCAAGATTTTAGTATACAAACTTGTAAATGATAAATCTAAAGGAATTTAACTATCGAGTCAATAAAATGTCGAAGATCTATAAATGTTACTATTTAATTTCCACTATAGGAGGAGGCTTTTCACATACTGCCTAAAAGCCTCCTTGTCACTTCTTACCTAGTCATGCTCTCCTGCGTATTTGGTTCCCATTTATAGTAACATTACAAAACTAATGTACTTCATTGTATGTTACAGTGATGATATTTGGTTTACTAAGAACGGTGGAATAAATAAATTAGCTACGGTTATACAAAAACTCTAAAAAATGTACGATTTGACTTATACCTATTTTTTAATAGTTTTCATGTACGTCATTCATTTTTCTTTTTTGTAGGCTTTTCATCCAGAATGGACCTTAACTCCTTAATATCATCTTCTGATAAAGAATCTTCCTGGATAAACTGTACTAGCATTGATTTTAATGTTCCACCATAAATTCGCTGAATAAAGGACTTTGCCTCTGCATGTTGACAATCATCCTGGGTGTAAAGCGGAAAAAAGGTGTATACTCTTTGGTTTTTATTTACTCCGACAACCTTTTTATGAGCAAGACGATCCAAAAGTGTGCGTACTGTTTTCGCCTTCCAGTCCTTCTGTTCCTGCAAGGATGAAATGACTTCGTTGGCTGTCTGTGGGGACTTTTCCCAAAGCACATTCATGACTTCCCATTCTGCTTCCGATATACTAGGTACTTTATTTGTCACACTAATCTCCTCCTGCTTAAAATGCGCCCGTTTAATGTACAAAAATTTTTAGTATGTGTATACTAGGCTTTTTCAATTAGCATTAACCTTAAAAGCTAATATATATCCTTATCTCTTAAAATGGATAATGTTATTTCAGCTGCCTTACTTCCGTAGGAGCTTGCTTCATTTTGTATGTTCGTTGCAAAGAAGAAAGTATCCGCTTCGGTCTCGACATATCCTATGAACCAACCACTAATATTTTTGCCATTGACACTACCTGTGCCAGTTTTTCCTGAGAGTATCATACCATCTTTTTCCTCTAATTTAATTGCATCTTTTACCGTTTGGATATTCTTATCTTTAAATCCATATTTGTTTGCATAAAAGTCTTTCAGTGCATTTACTTGTTCGATTGGAGATACTTTCAAGGAAGACTCCAGCCAATAGTTGGATAATCCAGCAGAAATATCTTTATTACCATAGTTTATTGTCTTTAGATAAGCTTGGATGTTGTCTTTAGAAACATGTTGATCCAATCTTTGAAAATACCAAGAAACAGAATTTTTCATTGCTGTAGTTAAATTTTGATCCTGATTCCAAGAATCATATGGATATTGCATCCCATTCCACTTTAACGTGGAATTTTCGTTTGTTATGACATTTGATTCTAGTCCAAATAATGCGCTATAAATCTTATACGTAGAATTAGGAGAAATTCTTAATGTGCTTTTCTCTTCATTATAAATACGATATGTCTCATCTTGTATACTATATAATACAAAGCTTCCTTCATAACCCACAAAATAGTTGCTTAAATCCTCGTAGATTGTTCGTTCATGCTTAAATTTATGATGATTATCTTCAGCTGCCGTAGCAGAAATGATCGGAATTTGACTCGTTACAAATAATCCTACAAGCATAAAGATAGCTAGACTTTTCAGCTTCAATAGCTTTGATTCGGTTGTATACGATGCAATACTTTCAATACGCCTTTTAATCTGCCTTTTTGACCCGTTGAGCTGGTTTGTCAAAATAAAATGCTCTCTGCTCTGGGAGTTTTTATCAACAAAATTAATAATTGTATTTCCATAGACCCTATATTTCTGCTTATCTAATAACTTCAATACAGCAATATCGCAGGCAATTTCACGATCTAATCTCATTTCTTTAAAAGCAAACCAAACGAATGGATTAAACCAGTAAACAATTTGATACAGGACAACAAGGTAATTTATTGCAATATCTTTATATTTATAATGATTCAGTTCATGTAGCAAAATGTATTTAATTTCCTCCATCGATAGCCATTTTTCAAAATGGCTTGGCAGTACAATATAAGTTTTAAATAGACCAAATGTCATAGGGGATTTGACAAGCGGGGATATTCCTATATTTATTTGTTTTGTTACATTTAACCGTTGTTTACATTGTTCAAACAAACTTAGAATTTCATTATTCCCAATGCTATACGTAGCGCGCTTTATTTTTTTAAGTTTTAACCACGAATGGATTGTTAGCGCAGTGAAAAGCAGCATGCCTAGTATCCAAATTACGACTAGTATTTCATTTAGGGCTGTAAGATCCATTCGATTAACAGAGACTGAAAAGTCCTGCATCCAGTTTACCTCCGCTTGAGGTTCTTCAGCCAAAGTTGTAGATGATGGTGTTTGATTTGCTTGCTTACCATCCATCGACAAATAGTTTCCAACATGAAGGTAATGAGTTGGTATGAAAGGAAGCGTCAACGCAAATAGCAATAAAAACCATAAATGATATCTCCATTTGGCGGAGAGTTGGTTTTTAAACACTTTTCTAATTAACGTAATAACTACAACAGTAAAAGAAGACACCATAAAACTTATCATAAAGTGGATAAAATCCATGCTATTCTCTCCAATCCTTGACCATCTTAACTTTCGTAGCAATGATTACTAAAAGATAGAATCACATAATGAATATATAAAAATAGTAGCACTTCATGATTGGTTAAGCAATCTACCAAATTTATGTAAACAGTGCAATTACACGAGTAAACGTACAACCTATATAGTAGATCACTCCTTCTAGATGATTGTCACAACCATATTTCAAGGGATCTTGTTTAATGATCTTTGTCCATTTGACAAAAATAGATTACGACTGTAGTATTAGACTACGGTTGTAATCTGTATGTAGTTACTTAGGTGAGAGATTGTACAAGAAGAATCTAAGCAAGCTAAGTAAAGACAAGAGCTCTTTTGTGTTGATGCTTCGGTACTTCTTCATACTTTTTCCCATAATATTCGCTATACTCAGGAATCAGCCTTCTTACCGAGTTAGCGACTTCAACTAGATAATATCGGAGATACTGATTTCCATTCGTCTTGAGACCCCACAGCGAACGTTTTTTGTGAGCAAAAGGCTCAAGCCATGCCCACGGAAAGCGTCCGTCAGGAATGAAAAGCAATGAAATGGTTTGGGAAGGATATCAGCAAAATGGACACAAAAAATCCTAAATTGCTTTTAGTAATGATGATTAAAGATGTCAAGCAGAGAGGAGGCACGGCTATGTTATCCCAAAATGGAGAAAATCCTTAAATCGCTTCAATAGGTGCCTATTAATAGAGTGATTTTTAAAGGGAGTTTGTTGAAACAATGGAAAAAAGAGATAAAAGAAAACATCCGTTTACCTTACGAGTTAGCATTTTATTTCTTCTTATATTCTTCTTATTTACAATATTAATTTTTCGGCTTGGGGTTGTACAAATTTTAAATGGAGACAGCTTCCAAGCAGAAATAGACCGAACAACTCAAGATACGACGAAAATGCCGGTACCACGTGGGAGAATATATGATCGTTACCATCGCGTTATTGTAGATAATCAACCACTATATGCGATCACTTATATGCCGGCAAAAGGGGTACAAGCACAAGAAAGATTAGAGGTCGCGGAAAAATTATCAACCTTTATTTCGATGTATCATGGCAAAAATAAGCAAGCTCAATTAGATACGCTAACCTTACGAGATAAAAAAGAATACTGGTATTTAAAGCATATAGATGAAGCAAAAAAACGATTAATGGAAAAAGAAGTAGCTAGCATGGACCCATCAGAACAATATAGTACGATTTTGAAGAGAATAAATAAAGAGGAAGTTAACGACATAACAGAAGAACAGTTAAACATTATCCTTATAAAAAAAGAATTAGATAAGGCGATGACCTTAACACCACACATTGTAAAGAATGAGGGGGTAACACCAAGTGAATTTGCCAAGGTTTCGGAACATTTACATGAGTTACCTGGAATTAATGCAACGACAGATTGGAAACGAGCATATCCTTATGGTGATACGATTAAAAAATTGTTAGGGTCCATTACATCTCATAAAGAAGGGATTTTAAAGGATAAAAAAGACTTTTATTTGACACGTGGCTATAGTCCGAATGACAGAGTTGGAAAAAGCGGATTAGAAGAGCAGTATGAGGCTGTTCTAAGAGGAAGAAAGGAGCAGATGAAGTATACGATCAATAAAAGGGGGGAAATAGTTGATTCCAATATTGTGGTTGAAGGTCAGCAAGGGAAGGATTTAGTTTTAACGATCGACATAGCACTCCAGGAAAAAGTTGATCAGATTGTACGTGATGAATTGAAAGCAATTATTAAAAAATATCCATATGAAAATCGTCATATGGAAGACGCGCTAGCCGTTGTTTTAAATCCAAAAACCGGTGAGTTGCTTGCCGTTTCTGGACAGCATTATGATCGCAAGCAAAATGCATTTCGTAATACTGCGTACAAAGCATTGTATGATCAACATATACCAGGTTCTGCTGTGAAAGGGGCAACAGTATTAGCCGGTTATCAATCGGCTGTAATAGCTCCGGGAGATACGTTTTATGATAAACCATTAAAAATTAAAGGAACACCAGAAAAAAGTTCGTATACTGATTCAAGCCTTGGCTTGCTTAATGATCAGGATGCTTTAAAAAGATCATCTAACGTGTATATGTTTTACATCGCCTTACGTATGGGTGGAGAATATCATTATCAGTATAATCAACCTGTTACATTTCAAAAAGAGGCGTTTCAAGAAATGCGGAATTATTTTTCTCAATTTGGACTTGGTGTACAGACTGGAGTTGACTATCCTTATGAGGGTACAGGATATAAAGGTCCTAATCCCGTAGCAGGTAATCTCCTGGACTTTGCTATTGGACAGTATGATACATACACCACTATGCAATTAGCTCAATATGTTTCTACGATTGCAAATGATGGATTACGTGTTCGGCCTCATTTTTTGAAAGAAATTCGGCTCCCTAATCCTTCTGAAAAACAGCTCGGTTCTTTGTTTAAGAGCGTAAATACAGATGTACTGAATCGGGTTGAAATGAGTCAAAGTCAGATTAAACGTGTCCAAGAGGGCTTTCGACGTGTATATCAGGAGCCCGGTGGAACCGCATATCGCGAATTTGGTGATAAATCGTATAATCCTGCAGGAAAAACAGGAACAGCAGAAAATGAGATTAATGGCAATTATACGGAGAATCTCACTCTCATCGGATATGCACCATTTGATCATCCAGAGGTAGCTTTTGCAATTGTCGTACCACACACTGGTAAAGGCGAACATGTAAACAATAAAATAGGCGAACGAATAATGGATGCTTATTTTGAATTGAAAGAAGAACGTCGTGAACCAAAAGATAAAGAACAAACCGAATAAATGTCGATATGCTTTTGCATTAGCTAATAGTTACCCAATTATATATACACGCTTTTGCTACGATAGGCAATACTAAGACCCATATGTTGCATCTAATAATCTTGCCAATCACCTTCATGTCACGCTGTGAACGATGTAGGAGTAATCGACGAGAAGGAGTTATTAGGAATAAAAAACATATAGAAAGAAGGAAGATTTTTCATGAAAGTATGTACGCAGCTTTGCCGATCAAATAAATATAAGTGGACAGGAATTTTATTACTGTTAGCATTTATTGCTTTAGTAGGTTGCTCGAAAAATGAGGTAAGTAATCATAGTAACCAAAAGAAGCAAGAAACTGACATCAAGGCCACTTTTAGCAAACTTGAGAAAGAATTTGATGCCAGACTTGGTGTGTTTGCTCTAGATACTGGAACAAATAAAACGATAGCTTATCGCTCAGAAGAACGTTTTGCATATGCTTCAACGCATAAAGCCTTAGCGGTGGGAGCGCTGTTACAACAAAAATCAATGGAAGATTTAGAACAAAGAATTACCTATACTAAAGATGACCTTGTAAATTATAACCCAATCACAGAAAAGCATGTGGATACAGGGATGACGCTAAAGGAGCTATCCGATGCTTCTATTCGTTTTAGTGATAATACAGCAGCTAATCTTATATTCAATCAAATAGGTGGCCCTAGTGGATTGAAAGATACACTTAGGGGTTTAGGGGATGAGGTTACTAATCCCCAGCGAAAGGAACCAGCATTAAATGAATTTACACCAGGAGAAACAGCTGATACTAGCACACCAAAGGCACTTGTTACTAGCCTCCAAGCTTTCACACTTGGAGATGTACTTCCAGAGGAAAAACGAACGATATTAGTAGATTGGCTTAAGCGAAATACGACGGGAGATAATTTGATTCGTGCAGGTGTTCCAAGTAATTGGGAGGTTGCAGATAAAACGGGAGCTGCTTCATATGGTACGCGAAACGATATTGCTATCATTTGGCCAACAAAAGTTGATCCGATTGTTCTTGCCATACTTTCTGATCGGGATAAAGAGGATGCTGATTATAATGATAAGCTTATTGCACAGGCAACAAAGAAAGTAATAGAACTTCTCTATTTAGATAAAGAGTAGGTTGGAGCAATCTAAATATAACAGTAAATTTCTTTTAGACTAGAATCGGGACGTACTATTCGTATGTCTTCTCGATTCTTTTTTTGTTAGGTATGTTATAGTTTTATATTTCTTTATTTACGTATTAGAGATTTAAGCGTTGCATATAAAGGTAGTGAAAGATCTAATACTTGGTTATATCGCCTTGTGCCTATGAACAAGGGAAACGCTAAATCTTTGATCACGAACTACTTATGATAGGTATCCCATTTACCCCACATATAACTAGCAGTAAGCCCCTGACTTCAAGCAAAAAAGTGAACCCAATATTGGTAAGAGGGGGTTCGACTGCTAGCAAATGTCCGATTGATTCAATGGTCTTTAGGTCATTACTACCAATCAATGGGGATAAACAATCCTCCACGGATGGAAGTTTCACTTTATTATTTAGGTTGATCGAAAGTATGTTTAGCAACCTTAAGAAACTCTTTTACAGCGGGAGATGCATTTGAAATTGAACTGCAAGCTAGTGCAACTTCACGCCAATTAATAATATTTAATTTACCTATTTTAATAGTTTGCTGTGTTTTTAGAAATAGCGCTGGACCGATTGTAACTCCGAGCCCTTCCTGTACCATATTGGCTATTGTATTACAGTCATGTACTTCGAAGCGGATAACAGGTTTAACATTTGCTTGCTTAAACAACGCTTCTACATGTGCTTGGTACATACCTGTTGGCATGATAAAAGGTTCATCTTGTAAATCTTGCATATTTACCGTTTGTTTGTTAAAAAACTTATGTTCTGGATGAAAAGCGATAACCATTTCATCTTTTATTAGAGGTACAAGATCAAAGTCTGAGGTCGATCTATCCTCCACAACAAACCCTATGTCTATAATTCCTGAATTCAGCCATTCGGTAATTTCTTCGTATGTCCCCTCATAAAATCTAAATTCTATTTTAGGATGCTTTTTTTGAAATTTTGCAAGTATTTTTGGTAATAAACAAGAAGAGGCGCTCGAAAAAGTACCAATATGAATCGTGCCTATTTCTAGATTAGTTGCTAGAGCTACTTCCTGGTTTATTTTTTCCATATTATTTAGCACTTCTCTCATATGAGGAAGGATTTTTTGCCCCACTTCTGTAAGTGCTATCCCTTTTCGGCGATCACGAATTAATAAGGTCACACCCCATTCTGATTCCAGACTGGCAATAGCATGACTTACAGCTGATTGGGTCATATTTAACCTTTCCGCGGCTTTGGTAAAACTCCCCACCTCCATCACTTTCGTTATAATTTCAAAGCGAACAAGACTCATGAGTTATTACTCATCTCCTTCATTAAAAATATCAATTTTACTTATGTTATCACAGGGCATAAAATGAGAACAAGTCTTGAGGTGATAAGGAGCTGTAGAAATTGAATCAAAAACTAAATTTAAATATATTTTTACTTGCTTTAGGAGCATTTGTTACAGGTACTGCAGAGTTTGTTGTTTCTGGAATTTTAGAAATTATTTCTGTTGATTTAGATATAACCATTGCATTAGCAGGTCAATTGATAACCGTATATTCTTTGTCTTATGCTATAGGAGCACTCGTCTTGGTTATGTTAACTGCAACATTTGAACGAAAAAAAGTATTATTATATTCCATCTTTACATTTATCTTAGGAAATATAATTGCATGTTTTAGTTATGACTACGCTTTACTTATGATATCACGAGTTATTATGGCTATGAGTGGTGGATTGTATATTGTAGTTGCAACGAATTATGCTGCTCAAATTTCTACGCCTGAAAAAAGAGGTGGTGCCATAGCAACTGTTATCACGGGCTTTACCGTTTCGTTAGTACTTGGAGTTCCAATAGGAACATATTTAGCAGCTTATGTAGATTGGCGGTATATCTTTCTAATTATTGCCTTCATCACGGTCCTTATTTTATATTTCCTTTACAAAAGATTACCTTGGATTAAAGGGAATACGCCACTCCCTTTTAAGCAACAAATACAGATAATCAAGGATAAGCGACTATTTACAGGGTTACTAACTACCGTATTTTGGATTCTCGGATATACAATGGTGTTTGCATATATTTCGCCGTTATTAGGTACAACTGCTGGATTATCTATAGAGATGATTAGTGTCGTATTATTCGTTTTAGGTACGTTTGCTTTTATTGGCTCTCGATTTGGGGGGTATGCAGTAGATAAATGGGGTCCAAATCGAACGATATCAATTAGTTTATTCATTCACGCAATGGCTTTATTTTCTTTAACGTTTACAACGCAGTCAACAATAGGCGTTTTTATTACCGTAATGGTTTGGGGAGCAGCTACTTGGACAACAACACCTGCGAAGCAATTTTACCTTATTACATTGAAGCCGGATTCGTCTGAAACGATACTAAGCTTTAATACAGCATTGATGAATGTTGGGATGACTCTTGGGGCTGCTTTCGGAGGTATAATCATACAGTATATTTCCATTTTATATTTAAGTTGGATTAGTGGTTTATTTGTAGTTCTAGCTTTAATTTTCATTACATGTTCGTTTCACTTAAATAAAATAAAATCAACGAATGTACACATAGACAACTAGCACAGTAATGAAAAAGGGGTAATCGGATTATTGGATGGAAAGAGGTTAAGAGCTGGCTCTATCCTCGCAATTTTCCGAATACCCTAGTTATCAACTGCTACGACTATCATATTCTAATACATAATTTACATATGTCTAACCATGATTGGTTAATGTGCCATCATTTCATGGGCAATATCGTGACCATCCATTTCTGATGGATAGTAGGTTGGCCAGTTGTTGACTTCTTCCAGTAAATCTTCACGGCTGTCACCCCAATATAGGTGGTAATGCCCAGCTTCGTTTGGATAGATACTATGATCACTGAATTGAATATACTGAGGAAGCTCTTCAGTTTCTTCAACTAGTTTAAATATGTATCTTACTCCCCTATTTCCCGCGTCATATGTTAGGATTTCGTACCCATCATAGGTATATTCACCTGTATATTTATCGCCATTTTTGAAGAACGTTACCATATCCCCTTGAATTAGGATACGATCAACATCCGTTTGATAGCCTTTATTATAATATTTCTTATACGCTTCAGCTGTCTTATCACCTTCATTTTCAGCCTTATAAACGAATACCTCATCAAGCGTCCCATCTTGTAAATATGGATATACAGATTGCCAGTCACCTTCCCAATCTGAGAGTGAACGATCTTTCACTTGACTGTCTTCAAAATACCCTTCGTAAATTTGTTTTGTTTCTTCATCAAGTGCATGACTGTGGTCGTGATCATGGTCGTGATTATGATCATGCTCATTTGTATTATCAGTTGTTTGCTCTTGCTGTTTAGAAGTGTTGCCGGATGATGATTTTTCATTATCTTCCTTAGATGAGCCTGAATTTTGACACCCTGCTAATACTAGTAACGAACTAATGGTTACTATGCTAAACCATTTTATAAATGAAATACGCATAAATACTCCTCCTCATAAATCGTAATTATTACGATTTAGATTATACATATATGGAGTGCGAACGTCAAGACAAAATGTATCCATCCTTACTGAATGAAAATCTACTTTGCATAGGATAGGTGCCATGTCATCTTCATAGTCTTTCTTTTAGAAAGGGTTTTTGGATATGAGAGGTTAATAGATAACAATCCAAATATAAAAAGGGGAGAGTTAAATGAATACCTTTTAATTTGGGCTGTGACAAAACTAAAGAGGATAAAATAGCTCTTTCAAAAAAGGATAAAAACTCCTATAATATTATCAGACTATGCTCTCCTACTTTTATTGCATACGAAGGTGATTTAATAATGCTATTTTATAATCGTATATTAATAATGATACCGCCCTTCCCCTAGCTGGTCTCTTTGTTTTTAACATAGACCATGCTTGTAGGAGGGCAAAAAATGAAAAAATATACAGCACCATCTTTACTTTTAATGATTGTTCTGGTGGCTTTTCCACAAATTAGCGAAACAATCTATACGCCAGCTTTGCCGGATATTGCTAATGCGATTGGTGCTACAAATAATTCGGTGCAGTTAACCTTAAGTATTTACTTTATTGGTTTCGCCTTCGGGGTTTTCTGTTGGGGATGGGTCTCTGATTTAATCGGCCGGAGACCAGCAATGCTAAGTGGTTTAGTTTTCTATGGAATAGGAAGTGTGATGTGTTTTTATTCTGAAACCGTTACTTTCCTTCTTGTTAGCCGCTTCATTCAGGCTTTTGGGGCAGCTACTGGGTCAGTTATTACGCAAACCATTTTACGAGAAAGTATGTCTGGAAGTACAAGACATGTTATGTTTGCACAAATATCTGCAGTTATCGCTTTCACACCTGCAGTAGGTCCACTTATCGGTGGTTGGGTGGATCAGGAACTTGGGTTTAAGGCTGTCTTTTTAGTGCTTGTTATAATGAGTATTTTGTTGTTTATCTATGCTTTTTTCAGGCTACCGGAGACAACGAATGGTTTAACAAGAAAACGAGTCGCCATTTTGCCTGTTGCTAAACGAATTGTTTTTTCTCCACGTGTCTTTGTCTTTGGATTGCTAATTGGTGGTATAAACGGAATTTTGTTCAGCTATTATGCGGAAGCCCCCTTTATCTTTATGGAACACTTTCATATGTCTCCAGGTATGTTTGGTTTCCTAGGTATAATTGTGGCGTTGGCATCTATTATTGGAGCTATAATCTCAAGAAAATTATTAACCATATATCAGCCAGAGAGAATTATTCACCTTGGATGCTTCGTAATGATTGTAGGCTCTTTGTTATTAACATTGGCCGTTATTTTCACAGCTTCATTTAATCTAGCATTACTGCTAGGTATTTTAGTTGCAGTTTTTATCATGTTAATAGGAGCAGGTATTGCTTTACCAAACTGTTTGAGCCTTGCGCTTGTGGATTTTCAAGATGTTATAGGAACAGCCGGGGCAGTTTTCAGTTTAGGCTATTACATGTTAGTTAGTTTAGTAACGACGGGAATGAGTTTTCTTCATAATGGTTCATTGATTACGATGCCATTATATTTTTTGAGTATAAGTGTTGTTATGTGGGCACTTGGTAAAAAGTATATTTTGAGATAATAAAGAATTGAATTGAATTGAAGAGAAGCGCCTTGTTCCCAAGGTGTTTCTCTCTTTTTCTGTTTTAGTAACAAGTAATTAAACGGGATTAGGTAATTGGCTGCTTTTCAAATAAAAGATTCATAGAACTACTTCGCACTATCTCTTTAATGAACTAATAAATCTAATAATAAGCAATATTCATAAAAAATAGAACAACATCTTTGTTGTGAAAGCGTTTCAACAACGTTAACCTTAATTTGTAACCGTGCAATTGTAGGGAGGTTCCTGTTTTATCCCGCACATAATTGGCAGTAGTGAGGTTAAACAAAACCCTAACTGATTGAAGTTTCACTTTATGGAAATAAACCTACTTGTCCTCCCAATCTAATTTAAGTTATTAAAATAAAGGAGGTAAATGGATCAATGATAAAAAAATGTGCACAGAAAGTATGTACAGTGTTACTAGCATTTATGTTAACTGTTTCTTATCTAAGTATAATTAATCGCTCATCAGCTTATGCAGAAGGTTGGAATCAAGATACTTCTGCTGGAGATGAAACAACTGAAATCACACAGCAAAAGGGGAACAGCAACATGAGATCTGCAGTGGAGGAGAAAATTGGAAAAAAGGATGAAAATTCAAAAGAATCACCAAGCGGGGAGGGATTACAAACTATTGATTCTACTAGTAATCAGACAGAAATTAATGATGAGAACTTGGAAGAAGGGGACTTAGAAATTATTCAAGGTGACGGTACGATAACCTATCACGATGATGGGTCTGCAACATTTGGAATTACATCGAGCGGAAAAAATAAAATAGTCTATAAAAATATGGAAGAAATGAAAAATGGTATTTTTGAAGCAGACATTACATCAGATACAGATTTGAATCGTTTCGGAGTTATTTTTCGAGTACAAGATCCCTCTGCGTATACGTATGTGGGAACGGAGGATCAGAACAATCAGTACTTCCATGAGCTCTTCGGTCCAGTGAACAAATGGACTTCGCTAACGAAAGGGATGGCGATAGAGGCAGACCAAACATACCATTTGCGTGTACGATTTATTAATGATTCAGCAACGCTCTTCATTAATGATGAAAAAATAGGATCATGGACGCAGTCTGGTGGTGTAGATAAAGCGGGATTAATTGGCTTAGAGAAGAGCCGCGGAGCTGCTAATATTACGATTTCGAATGTGCATATGAAGGAGTACATGCCTCCAGATCCACCAGATCTAGAGCCAATAGAGCAGACAATAAGCTCAGATTATATGAATGTAACAATTGATGAAGTGTTTCCTAGAGTAATCAAATACTCTGTTGGTAACAGTGTAATGAATGGGCAGCTATCACCAGTTTATGGATTAAAAATAAATAATATGCTTTACTATCCTGAAGTAAGCTTTGAAAAGGTTAGTGATCAGGAAGTGATTTATACGCTAGCTGTTCAGGATGAGTTTGAGGACCTTGATGCTACGTTTACCCTTTCACTAAAAGTGAATGGCAATAAGGTTGTTTATAGCTTTGAGGAAATAAATAATAACGGGAATACCACCATTGAAACAATCGAATTTGCAGATATGAATTTTATCTCAGTAAATGCTTCGCAAGCTGATGCAAATGCTAAATTAACCAATCTCAGTAGTGATGTTACCAAGCCCGGTGATACGACTGTGAATGTAGACTCATCAATAGAGGAAATAGGAAGTTCAAAGGGGTACTATGCTGCCTTTCTGTCAACAAACGAACTAAGTGCAGGGGTATGGTCCAGTTCAGAAGTAGATGGCTACCATAACTTGATTGCCAACCGGTACGTAAATGGTAATGGTAATAAAGCGCTAGGTATTGCATCCAACGCTCTTTATTACCATAGGGAGTTTATGTCAGAACCATCCTCTAATAAGCCGACCATAAAAATTGCCATTGCAGAGGATTTAAACGCAGATAACAACGTAGATTGGCAGGACGGAGCAATTGCATACCGTGATATTATGCAGACGATTAAGGGATCGGAAAACGTAAACAATAATGTAGGCATGCGCATTGCCATGAATTTTGGCTCACAGACCCAGCAGCCATTTCTGAAAACGCTAGACAATGTTAAAAAGGTAGCACTTGCAACAGATGGATTAGGACAGGCTGTTCTGCTTAAAGGTTATGGAAATGAAGGACATGACAGTGCTCACCCAGATTACGGTGATATTGGCGAGCGTATGGGTGGTTCAATAGATTTAAACAAACTTATTGAAGAGGGTCATCAGTACAATGCGGAATTTGGTGTTCACATTAATGCCCAAGAAACGTATCCAGAAGCAGATGCTTTTAGTGACGATTTGATTAACGGTCCTAATGCCAAAGGGTGGGGGTGGTTAGACCAGTCATACACTATTGATAAATTGAAAGATTTGTACTCGGGTGCACGTGCTCAAAGATTGGATGAATTAAAAGCAGCCGCACCTGAACTTGATTTTATATACCTAGATGTTTGGTATCAGGATCAATGGGAGTCCGATCGGATTGCTGAGCAAATTGTGGACAGAGGGTGGAGGATGACAACAGAATTTGGTACAGCTGTTCCAAATTATTCCACATGGCAGCATTGGGCAACGGACAAAAATTATGGTGGCTCAGCAAGCAAGGGTATTAACTCTGAAGTGCTTCGTTTTATTAGTAATCATCAAAAAGATTCCTGGGTACTAAATTGGCCAGAAGTGGGAGGTACAGCGGATCATCCATTACTTGGTGGATTTGAGTTAGCTGGTTTTGAAGGATGGCAATCGGATAAGAACTTCGATCACTTCATTCGCATGACATTTGATACGAATTTACCGACGAAGTTTTTACAAAAATATTATGTAATGAATTGGGAAACAACAGAAGGTGACCCAACGAAAACCAATTTAGAAAAAGCAATCAAGTTAAAGGATCCAAGCAATGGAGATCAAGTTGAAGTGAGACGAAAAAATGATTCGAGAGAACGAATCATTCGTCTTAATGACAATGTCATACTTGACGGTCATACGTATTTGCTGCCATGGATCGAGCAGGATTTCGAGAAACCAACACCTGATTCTAATAAACTATATCACTGGAATTTGGAAGGTGGAGAGACTACATGGACACTTCCGAATGAATACGAGGATGCTGCGAGTCTAAAAGTTTATAAGCTAACAGATCAAGGTAGAACGGATATGCATGAGGTAGAGGTAGTTGATAATCAAATTACACTGAACGCGGAAGCAGCAACTCCTTATATTATTGTTGCTGGCGACGATCAACAAATAAAGGTTGAGGAATGGAGTACTGGTAACCATATTCATGATTCTGGGTTTAATACAGGGACAATTAAAGATAAGTTTACAAAGGTTAAAGGTGATAAGAAAGCTGTCAGTGTAAATAGAACAGACCAAGCAGAGGATGCTCGAAATTTAAGCAGTGGCGACTATTATTTGAATATGGACAGTCCGAAAAAAGAGACAATTGTAACTCGAACGATAACCGATTTAGAACCTGGAGCGGAATATGTAGCAGAAGTATATGTGGAGAACAATAGTGATGGGCAGGCTTCAATTTCTGTTATGGGTGGCGTAGAGGAGGTTAGCAATTATACATTGCGTAGCTTACAAAAGAACTACGTAAAAGCTGATTCACATGCCACAAATGATGGATACAACAGTAATATGCAGCGGATGCAAGTAAGTTTTATTGCTGAAAGTGATACAGCTATATTATCGCTTGGCCGTGAAGCCGGGGAAGGGAATACAAGATTTGATGACATCCGAATTGTGCAAAGTTCATTGAATAATTACAGCTCACCAGGTGTATTTGAACAGGATTTTGAAACAGTTGTCCAGGGAATTTATCCTTTTGTTGTAGGTAATACAGAGGGTGTAGAAGATAACCGCATTCACTTGGCAGAGCTTCATACACCATATACACAAAAAGGTTGGGCAGGCAAAAAAATAGTTGATGATGTACTTGAGGGGAATTGGTCTCTGAAGGTGAATACCGGAAACAGTGGATTAGTATACCGAACTATTCCACAACACTTTCATTTTAAACCAGGTGTAACGTATAAAGTGAGCTTTGACTATCAAACAACTGCTGATTCGTATCGCTTCATCGTTGGTGACCAAGCGATTGATGTTCGAAATATCGACAAGGCAAATGGATTAACAACGAATGAATTACTCCCAGCATCTATAAAAACAAACACAGCAGAGTTTACCATTACTGGCTCAGAAAATGGTCAAACCTATATCGGTCTCTTTAATGATGGCACATCCGTAAATATGGACACTGGGGAAGGTACATTTATATTGGATAATCTTCGCATCGAGCAGGCAGTACCAGTATCAACAATAGCCGATTTACGTGCATTAGTTGACTATTATGATGAAATTGGTGCTTTTAAAAAGAAAAGCACTGTGCATGCTTTGAACATACATCTGACCGTGGTGGAACGATTTGAACAGAAAAAAGAAGAAGAAAAGATTGTGAAACACTTGAAAGGGTTTAAGCGGTTACTTGATCGACAAAAAGACAGAGGTTATATCACAAATGAAGCTTATGGTGGCCTTATTTCTGGTACCAACAGTTTAATTGGAAAATGGCAATAGAAGACGGATTTTTACATGAGCAATTTGTATAATTTGCTTAGGATTCATTTCTTATAAATTGGCTTTGCATGCTTATTTTTATTTATATTAATTAAGGGGCTGGCATAAATGGCTTATAAGGAAAGCTTTTACTTGTGGAACACCAATTGAAGCTTTGGCAATACAATATTATTTATCTACAGAAACGGTTAAAAAAATAGTCTATTCTAGATGAATGAAAGGCACTGACAAATCACTTGTTAGTGCCTTTCATGATGTCAAAAACGTTTCATCATTGTTTTAGGCATAGCTATTTATAAAACGATCTATTTAAATAGAAGATAAGTTGATATGGTTAAGTAAAAATTATCAAAGAAGGGGTTATAAACATGATCAAAGGAAGTTATGTATACATAAGACCTATCTGTGATAGTGATATGGAAAGTATATTTAAGGGATGCCAAGAGGATGAAGGGTTATACATGACTGGCACACGTAACGTATTTACAATGGAGGAGGTGGTTAATGCTTATAAAAGCTTTAGCCAAGATGAGACGCGTCATGATTTAGCTATTTGTTTATTAGAAAATGGCCAAATTATAGGTGATTTATCGATTCAAGAAATTGATGAACATAATAAAAAGGCAATGTTTAGAATAGCGCTTCATAGTAAGGACAACTATGGAAAAGGGTATGGGACAGAAGCTACACGGCTTGCACAAAAATTTACATTTGAGGAATTAAACTTAAATCGCTTAGAGCTGCAAGTCTTCTCACATAATATTCGTGGCATAAAGTCTTATGAAAAAGCTGGCTTTCAAAAAGAAGGCATTTTAAGACAATCCTTATATTTGAAGAATACATATTCGGATGAAATTATTATGAGCATGCTTTACGAAGATTATGTAGCTAACTTGAGGTTCTACGAAGAGGGAGAAAAAAATAAATAATTGACTAAAGCAAGTATTTTGTTTAAAATTATGAAATAATTATGTATTTAATAAATTATTAGACTTTGGAAGAGGTGTGCAATATGAATAATGAACAAAATGAATGTGGTTTTGAGTTACGGAAATTCAACCGGTTTTACACAGAAATTCTAGGCTTTTTAAATGAACATATCTACGATAGTCCTTTTTCTTTAACGGAAACTCGTATTTTATTTGAGATTTATAACACTAGAAATTGTACAGCTAAACATATTCAAGAAAAATTAGATTTAGATGGTGGTTATGTAAGTAGAATTATTAAAAAATTCGAAATGGAAAAAATGATTTATAAGCAAAAATGTAAAGATGATGGTCGTAATTATCATCTATATGTCACGAATCATGGAGAATTAATATACAAAGAGCTGGAGAAGAAGGCTAATCAGCAAGTGGGATATATTCTTGAAGGTTTGGAAGATGGTCAAAAACGAAAGCTGATTTCTTCAATGAATACGATACAAGAAATTCTTTCTCATTCATTTCAAGATAAAGAAGAAGCCGTTACTATCCGGAGCTATTATACTTCGGAAGATATAAAAAACATGATTGAACAGCAATGGTTATTTTATAGCCAAGTATACAAATGGGATAAAAGTTTTTTAGCATATCTTCATGAGACCTTTGACTCTGAAATAGAAAGGATCTGGATAGCGGAAAGTTGTGGACAGTTTGCAGGCTGTATTGGTTTAGTAAATGATGGAAGCGAGACCGGACAGTTAAGGTGGTTCCTAGTAAATCCAGCATTTCAAAAAAAGGGAGTGGGCACTCAACTTATTAAATCTTTAGTTCAATATTGCAAAGAACATAATTTTGAACGAATTTTTCTTTGGACGGTTAGTGATATGGTAACTGCCAGACCATTATATAAAAAATTTGGATTTGAAATAACAGCAGAAAAAGAAGAAAAATCATTGTGGGGATCTACTTTAATAGAAGAACGTTGGGATTTAGATCTAAGGACCAAATAATTATTTTTTTAGGAGAAGATATGAAGATAAAATTTCATTATGGTTGGATTATCGTTTTTGTGACATTTTTAACTTTTTTAGCTGTTCAAGGTGTACGCCTTTCATTTGGTGCTTTTGTAGAACCATGGGAATCTGAATTTTCAATGGATAGAGGAACAATTTCCCTTATTTCAACTTTAAGCTTTATTGTTTATGGACTTTCCCAACCAATCATTGGCAGGCTAGTTGATAAATTAGGTGCTCGTATTATTTTATCCTTCAGCACTTTTCTAGTAGGAATAAGTATTTTACTTACTTCTTTTGTACATCACCCTTGGCAGTTATTTTTTCTTTATGGAATTATGGTTTCTCTTGGTGTAGGAGGAGCCTCTAATGTAGCTGCAACAGTGGTTGTAACTAATTGGTTTAATGAAAAGCGTGGCCTTGCATTTGGGATTATGGAAGCAGGTTTTGGTGCTGGTCAAATGTTTCTTGTTCCAGGTTCTCTTATGTTAATCCATTGGTTTAATTGGAAAATGACTGTTATTATTTTAGGTGCTTTTTTAATTTTCGTTGTCTTTCCAATTGTCCTTTTAATTTTACGAAATCATCCTAAAGAAAAGGGGTTATCCCCTATTGGCGGGGAAGTTATTGAAGAAGACATAGACGCAAAGAAAGCTTTAAATACAAACCTTTCGATATGGCAAGTATTTCTAAAAAGAGAATTTTGGTTCTTAATTTTACCTTTTGCTATTTGTGGTTTTACTACCACAGGATTAATGGATACACACCTAATTCCATTTTCACATGATCATGGTTTTTCAACAAGTGTCACTAGTGCAGCTATAAGTATACTTGCTGGATTTAATATTTTAGGAATCTTAATATCTGGTGTAGTAGCTGATCGTTGGAGCAGTCGGAAAATGTTATTCTTTCTATATGTAGTTAGAGCAATATCAATTTGTATTCTATTATATAGTCATAATTCTGGTTTACTACTTGTTTTTGCAGTGCTATTTGGATTAGTTGATTTTGCAACTGTAGCTCCTACTCAATTATTGGCTACTCAATATTTTAAAGAATATTCCATTGGATTTATCTTAGGATGGTTATTTCTAAGTCATCAAATAGGATCAGCATTAGGTGCTTATTTACCAGGGCTGTTTTATAGTGAGACAGGTAGTTATAACATTTCCTTTTACTTATCAATTGTTATTTTAGTAGGAGCAGCTATATTAAACCTTTTATTACCTGAACCTATGAAGTATGCTAAAAAGGGAAAACTACAAAACTAAAACCTTAGTGTAGGTCAATAAGTTGAAATTAAATAGGTGTTGTATTTTTGGTTAACTGACGATGTCTAGTCATCTTTGTTATATTCCCAAGTATAGCTTCAAGAATTTTTCTTAGTTCATTCAAGAATAGCTACGTAACCAAAAAATAATTCAGCCTTTTTATAAAACGATTAAATATAGTTAAATGAAATAAATAAGTTTACTGTTGTCAGTACTTGATTTCGCTTTTTTGTTGATAGTGGGCCACCTCTTTCAATTTTGAGTGTTTTTATTCATTCTAGTTCGTGTTTTTTTCACAATGACCCCATGTTTCGTATAATAGTAGCGTTTTGGGAAAAGGTGAAACTTAATTAATTAAAGGACGTAATACAAAATAAAGGGAGGTATATTCAATGGATTGGATAATAAGAATTGTTATACTCATTGCTTTTGTGCCTTTTATAATGTATTTTGTTGCTTTAGGAAAAAATGTTCGGAAAACAGAAAAGGATTACAATCGAGATATGACATATGAGTTAAATCCCTTTACTGGTACGAAAATGCCTGTAAATGACCATGACATAAAAAATAACGGTGACTGAAGAAAAAGAAGTACAGATTTGGATATACTACTATATAAAAATTTCTTTAAAGAAACGGCAGGAATAGCTGTTAAGCTTTAATCAAAACAAAAGCCAGTATTATTTGTAGAGTAGTTTAAAAAGATGGTGTGAAAACTATATATTCATCCCATCTTTTATTCTAGTCTAGGAAATTATAAAAGTGCCCATGTGGATATGGGCGTGTTGGGCGGCGTCCAGCACAGCACCCAGAAACTAGAGGACTTCACGAATCGTCCTAATCTAAATCATCATCGGCTCGCAAGCACACCGTGATTAATTATCTCCGTTGACTCGCTCCAGTCGCTACGTTTCTAATCGGGCACTTGCGCTTTTGTTTATCCCGCATATAACTAGCAGTAAGCCCCCCGTTAATTGAAGTTTCACTTTATGAAAGAACACTTCTTTGGTAATGATTGAAATTTATGGATGTATATAGCATTAAAAAGAAGTTTATTAATTACTAATTCAAATCTCTTATATACCACGCATTCATGGCGGAATGGTCAGAACCAGACAGTGGTTCATCCAAAAGAGAGAATCCAAATTTTTTATATAATATACATGCAGCTGTTAATTCATGTTGTGTTTCTAAGTAGCACTTTGAATAATGTTTAGATGCAAATGATAGAGCTGTTTCCATCAGGTTCCTTGCAAATCCTAAACCTTGCGTTTTTGGACTTACGTAGAGCTTTTGCAATTCGCAAACATGGTCATGTTCGTTAAACGGTGCTATACCAATTCCGCCAACAACTTCTCCTTCCATTTCTACCACCCAATAGTTCGCATGTTTTAACTCCGTATAATATTGGTGAAGATCGTTAAGTTGAGGGTCAAAATAAGCTGTACCAGGAATCGCTAAACCAAGTGATTTTAGTGAATCCTGTATGATCTTTTTTATTTGTGCATTGTCTTCTTGTTTAATTTCTCGAATAATCATATAATACCCCCTCCAAATAGTTCTCATTAAAGATTACGAAAGATTGTTAAACTGTTCTCCCCTTAAAAAGTTGACTAAGTCAACATTTCAAGGGTATAGTTATAGTATTATTAAAAGTGGACAAAGTCAACTAAAGGAGAACGTATGGATAAAGAAATTATTTATGATATCAGGCAATTCAATCGATTTTATACAAAGGTACTTGGTTTATTTAATAACCACATTCTAGATACAGATTATTCATTAACCGAGGCACGCATATTATTCGAAATTAGCGAAGAAACTGAATGTATTGCGAATAATCTCGTTCAAAAACTTAATATGGATAAAAGCTATATGAGCAGGATTTTGCGTAAATTAGAGAAGGAAGCATTAATAGAGAAAAAAAGCTCAGCAAGAGACAATAGAAAAAACTTTCTCTTTTTAACAAAAAAAGGAGAGGAACAGCTAGCTAAAATTAATATTCAGTCAGATCAACAAATAAATCAATTGTTTAGCGGACTATCTGAAAGTGAGATACATGAAATTCATACTTCGATGATGGTTATAAAAGAAAAATTAAATAAATATAATTTTTGAGGCTATGGAAACTGAATGGAAGTGGATAAGGAGTGTATATTTATTAGTCCTCCATTTATTCATGCAGTTCTAGATGAAATGAAAAGGATATTTGAGATGAATGTAGAAATAAATAAGGAGATGATAACAGATACGGAGGTAATAGAATGATTAATAAAGTAGGGCAGCTCATGCTGTATGTAAATAATCAAGATGAAGCAGTGCGTTTTTGGAGAGAAAAGGTAGGTTTTCAGGTCATTACTGATGAAAATAATGGTCAGGGAATGAGATGGATTGAGATTGCTCCAACAATGGAAGCCGAAACAAGGATAGTACTTCATGATAAAAGCGTTATTGCAAAAATGGAGCCTGAATTAAATCTCGATACACCTTCCTTGATGTTTTTTACTGACAATCTAGAAAAGCTATATAAGGATTTATCTAGCAAAGGCGTCACAGTTGGTGAAATGGTAAATATGCCTTCGGGAAAAGTCTTTAACTTTGCAGATAGTGAAGAAAATTATTTTGCAGTAATGGAAAAAAACGAATAACTGTTGCTATGAAATTAGGCATTGAACAGGACAATTTGATCCATGAGTAAGTACAGCTGTTCAAGATGCGAGCAATTCCTTCGGAGTACAACATCAAATCTTGTACCTTGTCTATGACTTCATCAGGAAAATACTATATTTCTATTCTTACAGAGTACGAGAAGGAGATAAAAAGGAAGGAAATTGAAAAAGTTGTTGGCTTAGATTTTTCAATGGATGGGGAATGTTCACTTCTTTCTTACAGTACAAACTAAAAGAACAAGGGAAACAACTCGAACAAGTTTGATAAATGGTTCCCATCTACCAAACTTGTTCGAGTTGCGGAAATACCCAACCAATGCCTATAGAAATTAGAACTTACGCTTGTTCGTGTGGGCTAAATCCCGAAAGAGATTAATTCAGCTCTCCATATCAAAAAAGAAGGCATTCGCTTATTAGCAAGTGCCTAATGAAAATATAAACTCTTGTAACAAGAGGGTTAGCTTGGTCCATTTCGTCAGCTACCAAAAGTGGCGATTACCCAAGAAGCCCCCACTTCAAGCAACCCGTAAGGGTGGTAAGTGGTGGGAGTAGTTCACTATACTGATTTCGTTATGTTCCATCCTCATTAGGTTTAGTCGCGTAGGCTTTAGAAGTCTAAAATTCATGTTTCGTTACGGCTAATTGAATAATCACTCCAAAGGGATCTCTTACAATACCATATCCAGAACTAAATGCATTTTTTTCAAAGGGTATTAAAATGTGGACGTCTTCATGCTTTAGAAGATTTGCATAGATAGTATAAATCGCGTTATAGTCCTTTGCTTGAACACATAAAGACGAGCTGTTATTTAACTGCCAGGAGCGGGTTTGATCCATTGCTTCCTCGGCAATCATCAGCTTGTTCGATCCAATTTGTAAGACAGAATGTGTAATATAGTCCTCTTGCCCTTTTGCGTACGTAAACTTTGGGTCCATGTCCTTCATTTCTTTATAAGTTTTTTTGAATAGAACCGTAGCCTCTAAATATTGCTCATAAAATGCAATTGCTCTTGCTCCTTGTCCGTTTAAAGATAGGAAAGGAATAACCTCAACATTCATTGAAATGCCTCCTTCGTTTGTTATACTGATGAGTATATAGAATAAAGGTGACAACTATTGGCACTATTAAGGGGGATTTTATGAAAAAAAGTGAGCGCTTAAATCAAATGCTTCGTTTCGTTAATCAACGGCAACGTTTTACACTAAAAGATGTCATCAATGAATTTCAAATTTCGAAACGGACTGCACTTCGAGATATAGCTTCACTTGAGGAGATGGGCGTACCTTTATACGCCGAATATGGGAGATACGGCGGATACCGTTTAGTAAAACCAATTACTTTGCCGCCGATTTCATTTTCAAGTCAAGAAGTGTTCGCGCTTTATTTTGCCATGCAGGCACTACAGAGCTTTACGAGTACGCCATTTGAAATATCCTATCGTTCCGTTCATGAAAAGTTTTTAGAAGGACTCACGACAAAACAGCGAAAGCAAATAGATAGCTTGCAAAAACGAGTCGCATTCTTTCATGCAGAGCAGCTACATGAATGTGCTTATTTAGAAGAGCTTCTATTAGCTTCGACTAATAATCAAATTTTGTCGATAGTCTATACCACAGAAAAGCAGACGACAATTCGCCGTATTCAACCTATTTCTATCTATGCTATGAAGGGCTATTGGTATTGCCAATCTCTTGATTTGAATAAAAAAGCGTATCGTGTCTTTCGCTGTGATCGGATAAAGTCAATAGAGGTAGTGGAGGATGTGGATATGATAGACGTAGAAGGTATCACTATAGAAAATGCACATGTTTTCTGGAAGCCTACAGATCAAGCTATTCCGTTTAAATGTGAGATAACAAAAACAGGCATCGAGCAATTCATACAGAGCCAGTTCCCCTCTATGAAAATAAAAGAAGAACATAATGATTATTATTTGGTCGGAACTTATGAGCCTACTGAAGTAGACTTTATCATTTGTTACCTAGCTAGCTTTGGAAAAACCATACGAATTGTTGAGCCTGTTTCGTTAAAAGAGCAACTAAAGGCGTATTATTTAGATTTAATTAATTATATATAAAGTAGGAGATTTTTTGGATGTAACAAGGGTGTTCCTGCTTAAAAAGTACCTGATACAATTTCTCCTTTAAACATCGTTGCTGCTCGCTGTGATCTTCTAGCTACTGCTTCAGCAGAACAGCTTGCGTCCACAAAAACCATATTCGCATCATCTCCAAGGCAAGGCCATATTTGCTTACCTTCAAGATTTAACGGTGTTTTGCCATCCGTAATATAGGAAAGTGTTTGTGCGAGTGCGGGTTCATCTATCCACGTAAAGATTTCTGCTAATCGTCCCGCTCGTTCTAATATATCGCCATTTCCAAATGGTGACCAAACATCAAAAATATTATCACAGCCAACTGCAACCGGCACATCTTTACTGTGTAATAAGTCAACAGGTGGAACTCTTCGATTAATGGGAACACTTGTAATAATGGTTATTCCTGCTTCAGCCAATTGCTCTGCTACTTCCATTGCCTCCGAAGGAGAGATTTCACCGAGACCAAATGCATGGCTAATAGCAACCTTACCTTGTAAACCGGCCTCCTTGGTTAGCTCTGCTAATCTTTTCATAGTGAAGATACCTAAATGGTCTGGATCATGTAAATGTAAATCGATACCTGCGTTACCTTCGACAGCAAGCTCGACCATGGCTTGTAAAGATGCTTCAATATCACCATCCACTGTCGCAGGATCAACTCCTCCTACAAACTGAGCACCTTGCTTTAAAGCTTCTCTAACTAAATGTTGTACACCTGAACGTAATAATCCATGTTGTGGAAATGCAACAATCTCAGACGTTAATTTTCCTGCAAAAGCTTGTAATATCTTCTGAACTTCTTCAAAGTGCTTTAGGCCAATTTCTGGATAAATATCTACATGGGTACGTACATGTGTAACACCATACATTAAATAGCGATTCAATAATTTTTCTGCTCTTTCTTGAATGGTCGTATCTAAAGTTTGTCGTGTTTCTTCTTTTTCTAGTTTAAGTCGATCAAAAATAGTAGGCGCGGGGGTTGCTGAATGCCATTGGTCACCTAGTAAGGTCTTATCTAAATGACAATGTTGTTCAACAAAAGATGGTAGCATTAACAAGTGATTTACATCTTTTTTGGGAAGATGCTCAGGCAGTGATTCATTAGCAGATATAATTTTAGCGATTCTTCCGTCACAAATCTTGAGGTGAAATGCTTCCGTTTTGGTACCTGTAATTGAATTATTAGTAACCTGATAGCCAGTTTCCAATCTAGCATTGGTTAGCCAAAAAGTAGAACTCATATTTTTTCTATCCTTTCTCTTTAACGATTACATTGCTCCTGCAACAATCTTACCTTTATATAAAACTGCTATTCGTTGCGCTCTCCTAGCAACGGCTTCGGCAGAACAGCTTGCATCTACAAAGACAAAGTTAGCATCGTCCCCAGCTTTTGGCCAAATCATCTCTCCATTTTGATTTAATGGCGTGATTCCTCCAGTAATAAAGCCTAGCGCCTGCCCAAGTGATTGCTCGTCTTTGAGATGAAAGCGTTCGGCAAGTGTTCCTACCTTTTCTAGGCTGTCTCCTTTTCCAAAGGGAGACCAGTGATCGATGATACTATCGTCACCAAGTGATACCGCTACTCCTTTTTCTTGTAAAAGCGGGATTGGGATGGTTCTTCCAAGGGGTACAGAAGAGGTGATTGAAATACCATGGTGTGCTAATAAAGCTGCGACCTCACTTACCTCTTCAGTTGCTATGTCTGCAAGAGCTAAGGCATGGCTAATAGTGACTCTTCCCTGCCAACCAGCTTCCTCCGTTAATGCTGCCAATCGCCTACATGTAAAAATACCAAGGTGACCAGGATCATGCAAATGTATGTCTATATCTGCATTAGCCTCAATTGCAAGGTCGAACACAGTTTGTAACGATTTCTCAATATGATTATCAATCGAGGCAGGATCGATACCACCTACGAGTGAAGCTCCAGTTTTTAACGCTTCTCTCATGAGAGATACGGCATCGCTACGTAATAGCCCGTGCTGTGGGAAAGCAACGATCTCCACAGAAGCTTTATCTTTGAACGTTTCTAGTGCTCTTAGCGTCGCTTCTAAATTATTAAGACCAATAATTGGATCGACATTACAATGTGTACGAATATGAGTGGATCCTGACTGCAGTAAGAGGTTGATTAATATTCCTGCTCTTTCTTCGACCACAGGTAGTAATTGGCGAAGTAATGTTTCCTCTTCTTCAAGTCTTGTCCATATCCCTTTGGTTGCCAGTGTTGGTGCTCTCCAATTACCCCCATAGTAAGTTTTGTCGATATGAATATGCATATCTCTGAATGCTGGTAGCATTAAATAATGCTTTGCATCGTGCCTTGGGACGTTCGTATCCAAAGGAATATTTGCTGGGATTATTTTATTAACCTTTCCATCTACAATACGGATATGAAAATGTTCTGTCTCCGTACCGATAATCATGCTATTTCCATAGCGGTAGCCCGTTTCTAATCGGACATTTGTTAACCAATAATCATTTTTCACTTCTTAATTCCTCCTCTCTTGATATTAATTAGCTGACTTTGCATTGCTTAGAATAGCTACTATATCTTGATATCCGTTATTCTGTGCATGTTGTAGAGCGGTAATTCCCTCTCTATCTCCCATATCAATGTCGGCACCATGATCAACTAATAGTTTTACAATATCTTGATGATCCTCTCCACCGTCACCTAGTATTACCGCCTCTAACAAGGCTGTCCAATGTAGATTATTAATATGGTTAACATCGGTATCCGAATGAGTCAGCAGTTCTTTAACGATATTGACATGGCCGCGTTCTGCTGCTGGGATCAGTGCTGTTCCACCAAATCGGTTTGTGAGATTGGTATCTGCTCCTGCTTCGATGGAGAGTTTTACAATTTCCAATAATCCTTCTGCTCCAGCATATAGAAGCACATTATTTAGGCTATCATCACGAATATCAATATCAGCACCTTGATTAATTAGGAGCTTTACTGTTTCTACTCTATTATGATAGGTGGCTGCAAGCACAGGTGTAGTTCCGCTTCTGTTTGTTGCATCGATGTTAGCGCCAGCTTTAAGCAGTTTTAGAACCTCGTTCGTATTTCCTTTCTCAGCTGCATCAAATAATTGTCGATTCAATGTGTTCACCTTCTTTTCTGTGGAGTGATGGTTGGAGGAACTTGGAAATTCATGGCATCCAATTAGCAGAAAGAAACATAATATTAGGATAAATCGATACATGAATATAACTCCTTTTTCCTTTTATCCCGACATATAACTGGTAGTAAGCTCCTCACTTGGGGGATAAACAAAACCCCCACTGAAGTAAGTTTCACTTTATACTTTTTATGCTACCATGGTGTTAGTTATATGAAAAATATTTAAAAAATTAATTTTACTTAACTTTTTCATATAATAAAAGTGGAGGTGTTAAAATGGATATTAGACAGTTGCGATATTTTATAGCGATTGTAGAGGAAAAAAAGATCTCTGCCGCTGCTGAAAGACTTCATATTTCCCAGCCACCATTAAGCCAGCATTTAAAAGCGATGGAAGAGGAGTTGGGTTCAAAATTAGTAGAAAGAAGTGGCAAGTTTTTTGAGGTAACCGAGGCAGGAAAAGCACTCTATAAATATGCCTTACGAATGAACCAATTAATGGAAGAGGCAAAAATGGAAGTGAAGGATGTAGGACGTGGATTATATGGAACGTTGACGATCGGTATCAATACCTTTTCTTTTGCCGGTCTCGCGGACATTCTTCGTCAATTTAAAAGACAATATCCGAATGTTACTTATAAAATTCAACAAAATGAATCGTTGCATCTTTGTAAATTAGTTAGGGATCGTAAGGTAGAACTAGCGATTATTCGTTTACCGCTTGATATGGATGATTTCTCTGTTGTTCATCTTCATGCAGAACCGTTTTATTTTATCACATCGAATAAGCATAATGTATTCACACATGAAGTATCGTTTGATGAACTTGAACATTATCCTTTACTACTACCAAGTACAGAAGGGTTAGGTGTGCATTATTTAATTATAGAGGCTTTTTCTCGATGTCAACTACAGCCAAATATGGTTGGTGAATGCTCGGATATTACCTTGTTAATGAATTTAATTTCATCTGATTTTGCTACATCTATTGTACCAGAGACCTTACTTAAACAGCATAGCGGATACCCGATACATGCTTATAAAATCTCTGATGCAGTTGGTTTATCTGGATCGGTAGGTTTAATATGGTTAAAGAATCATGAATTGTCGAAGACTGCGCAAAATTTTGTCCAAATGATAGAACAACAAAACACGAATCGTGCAAAGGAATAAGGAGGTTTATATATATGAGATGCTGTTGTGAAAATGGGAAAATAGATCATTTGAAAATGGAAGGTGATGAGGGTGCAGATCCGTTCTGGTGCAAAAAATGCGGCTGCAATCTTGATATAGAGGATATACCCATATCAGGAGAATTAACGAAAGAATTAACGCTTTGGATAGCAGCATATGGGAATTGGATAGATTGGGAAAACGATAAGTTGCGAATAGACGCAATTGAACTTGAGAAAAGATTTAATCAAACAGGTGTAAGATTAATGGAATGTGTAAAGAAGGAGCTTGGAAGCTCTTATACCATCGAATTTATTCCATCAACAACCGTAGTGATGTATTCATAGACGTTTTAAGCAGAGGGGAAGAAGAGATTCAACGCGTTATCCATTCTTTGTTTAGTTAGTTTGCGATAAATATATAAATACTTTCCTTAACGATTCAGTTGCATTCCGAATTAGGGATGCTTTTTCTTTTTGATATCCGAGTATTATCTGTGTTTCTTGAGGAATATCTTCACAAGAATTGGAGAAACTAACCACGAATATTGCTGAAAGGAGTTTATGCCATGAATCAATTAACGCAGACGGAATTAGAGAACCTTCGAAAAATGATCGGCGAGCATGGAATGATAGCCAATAAGTTAGAGACCTACGCTCAATCAGCGACCGATCAAGAATTAAAGTCCATGTTACTTCAAGACGCTCAAGCAGCTAGACAAGCACAGCAACAACTTTTACCATTTTTACAATAGGAGGAAAAAGATGTTACAGGATAAGGATATTGTGAATGACTATTTAAACGGATTAAATGCGAGCCTGAAAAGTTATGCAGGCTACATTAGTGAGGCTAATAATGCACAGCTTAGACAAACGCTAATAAATTTAAGAAACGGGGATGAATCTCGCCAACGAAAAGTATATAGTTACTCGATACAAAATGGTTTCTATAAACCAGCACAAGCAGCATCCCAACAAGAAATTCAACAGGTACAATCGGAATTGAGTGCTGGGCAATAAGCATGAAAGAGTATCAATAGTCCATCGACTATCCGGTACTCTTTCGTATACATAGATGTAAAGTTATATAGATTCAACTTAAAAACCATCCTGTGCTATGATGGAAGCAGGAGGGTAAATGGATGATTTACATAGGATTAACAGGGTGGGGGGACCACTATTCTCTGTATCCGCCACAGATAAAGCCGAAAGATAAATTACCTGAATATAGTAGCCATTTTTTAGTAGTAGAGGTTGATGCCTCTTTTTATGCAGTACAGCCTGTTCGTAATGCTCAAAAATGGGTGAGGGAAACACCAGATAATTTTCGTTTTGTTGTAAAAGCTTATCAAGGTATGACCGGGCATCAGCGCGGTGAAGAAAATCCCTTTGAATCGAAAACAGAAATGTTTCAAGCATTTATAGATTCCTTAAAGCCGTATCAGGATGCCAATAAATTAGCAATGGTTCTATTTCAGTTCCCGCCATGGTTTGAGTGTAATAAGGACAATGTGAATTATTTGCGTTTTTGTAAGAAAATGCTGGGAGAGATTCCAGTCGCACTTGAATTTAGAAACCAATCATGGTTTAGTGACCAGTATCGTAACAGTACCTTATCCTTTATGAAAGAGGAAGGATGGATTCATTCTATAGTGGATGAGCCGCAAGCAGGTGATAGCTCAATACCAACCGTCCCTGAAGTAACGCATGAAGACCTGACACTCATACGAATGCATGGTAGGAACGTTCACGGCTGGAATAAACCAAGCAGTGCGGAAACGAATTGGCGGGATGTTCGTTATCTTTATAAATACAATAAAGCAGAACTTTCAGAATGGAAAAACAGAATTTCTGAACTACACAGGCATAGTAAGGACATCATGGTTCTATTTAATAATAATTCGGGTGGCGATGCAGCCGGTAATGCAAAGGAGCTTCAAGAAATGCTGGGAATACGCTATGACGGACTCTCACCAAAGCAATTAGGTCTATTTTAATGGTCAGTGTGATACGATGTATTCTGAAAAGATTGCGTAAACGAAAGGACATAGCCTATTAATCTAAACAAACAGGCTATGTCCTTTACTGTTCATATTCATATAAAAAGATTGTGTTGGACTAGTCTACACTAGTTAATAAAAGATTTGGCACCAATATAATGATTTTGCCAGTAGTCGATGCTAATATCTGCTACACGCACACCGTCATTTCCTGCGTGAATCATTTGATTGTTACCAATGTAAACCCCACTGTGCGATGCTCCTTCAGTATCATAAGTTCCCTCAAAGAATACTACATCTCCAACGTTAGGAGCGCCTACATGGACACCGTCATTCTCCCACATCTCACTATGGGTTCGAGAAACATCGATACCGACTTGCTTAAATACATAATTAATAAAACCACTGCTGTCCATGCCTTTCGTAGTAGTTCCACCCCACACATAAGGCGTGCCTATGACACTTTCTGCAGTAGCAACAATATCAGATTGAATGTTTGTTGAATTAGAATTTCCAGCTTCTGTAATAGTTAAATCACCAGATGGATTGCTTGCAGGTAATGCTAAAGCTTCAGATGTATTCGGTCCTACTAGTCCGTCAACTTGTAGTTTTTTGTCTGCTTGAAAATCTCTTACTGCTTTTTCAGTAATAGGACCAAATATACCGTCAACTGTATATGTATAGTAGCCCTTGTCATGAAGCGTTGCTTGTAAATCCTCTACTGCTTGGCCTGTATCTCCAAGCTGAATAAGTGAGAATTCATCTACGGTGGTTTTCCGGACATTAGGAATATTGCTCTCATTAATGGTAATATCCCCTTCTGAAGAGCCTACACCTGCATTGGCAAATACACTTCCACTAAAAATAGGAGTAAAAGCTAAGGAAGTTACTAATGCTGCAGAAATTGCATATTTTCTTGTTGTATGATTGGACTGTGCCACTGTTTTTCCTCCTCTATATAGGTTTATCTCGTTCAATAGTAAAACTGGCGAAACAGGGTCTGATATATTTCGACAATTTAACTATCCTAAATGTAACAAACGAAAATATCAGTGAGTTAACATAGAATTTAAGGGGAAATAACAAATTATGATAATAAATTACATTTATGTCAGTAACATTACGCTAATTCTCCTCCATTTAGTCAATGCTACACCGATAATAAATAGAGTAATAGAGATACTACAAGCCGCGAGTGTCCATTGAAAAACGGCTCTGTTGTCCTTGTACAAAAATAGCAATAACAGTCCAAAGAAATACAAATGGATATATGATATCTTCCTTCCCGATGAAAATGGTAATGGCTACGATGCTGACTGCAATTAACGTAATTTCTGTTCATCCCAATTCTCCTAAACTAAAAAAGGAAGTGAAATCATTTCTGGTGAGGTAAGTAAATACATTAACTTATACTAGCTAAAGAAACCCATCCCGAATAGATAGAAAAGGGAGTGCGATCAAAGAGACTGCTGGCAGAATTAGTATTAACACGATAATAAATCGAAATAATAGATAAAAGTAATAGGAAAATGATAACAGTTTAGAGTAAAATTTTTTCCTGAGTAAATGCTAAAATCCAAGCCCCATTTAGAATAAAGTTTATGAAAAAGGGATTAAAAAACTATGTGATTACCACTTGTTTTTTCCTTGGATTTGGTGTAGCATATATAAAAATTAAACGTTATGAAAAGGCAATGAAGAGGACATGAGTTACTTTAGACGGTTTCCAGAGAAGGAAGAAATGCTGAAAACTTCCTAACCTATAATGTAAGTTACCACCTCTGAGGCTGTATTGGGGAAATAAAGTATCCAGTACCGTGAAGCTACGTTACAGCGCCATAAGCCAATGAACGCCTATTGTTTATTGGGAAGTTGGGTGGAACCACGAATTAACACATTCGTCCCTATGTTAGGGATGGATGTGTTTTTTGTAGTCTCTAGGAAAATATAAAAAATTGGCCCATGTGGATAAATAGGGGCGTGTTGGGAAGCGCCCAGAAACGATTGGACTTCACGAATCGCTTTACGATAAGTTATCATCGGTTCGCAAGCTCACCGTGATTCCTTTATCTCCGTTGACTCGCTCCAGTCCCTACGTTTCTAATCGGGCGCTTGCGCTTTCGCTCTAAGCAAGTTAATTGTATGCGATCGAATGGCGATGAAGAGGACATGAATTATTTTTTGCCGTACCAGAGAGGGAAGGAAAGCTGCGATCTTCCTAACGAAGGAAAATGATTTACCACCTTGGAAGCCGTATTGGGGAAATAAAGTATCCAGTACCGTAAAGCTACGTTACAGCACCATAAGCCAATGAACGTAAATGGTTCATTGGGAAAATGGGTGGAACCACGGGTAAGACACTCGTCCCTGTACTAGGGATGGGTGTTTTTTATTGTAGCCAAAATGAAAAGATAATGAATATTATTAAGGAGGATCTAAAATGAAAAATTCAATTCATATTCAATTTCCGGATGGAAAAGCAAAAAAATATCCGAAGGGGATTAGACTTACAGATGTAGCATCATCCATTAGTCAAAGCTTATCCAAACATGCAATTATAGGAAAGGTTGATGGTAGATTAGTCGATTTAAGCTACCGATTAGAAGCGGATGCATCTGTTGCTATATTAACAATGGATTCAGCTGAGGGTATTAAAGTTATGCGACATTCGACTGCCCATGTATTAGCCCAAGCGGTAAAAAGGTTGTTCGGAGGCGTGAAGCTAGGAATTGGTCCAGTCATTGACAATGGCTTTTATTATGATTTTCAACTTGACCATAGCTTGAGCTTGGATGATTTTCAGCTTATCGAAAAAGAAATGAAGAACATTATTCAGGAAGAGCTAGAAGTGAATCGAAAGGTAGTATCCTATGAAGAGGCTGTACAGGTATTTAAGGAGAAAAAAGAGCCATTTAAACTAGATTTACTAAACAATCTACCGAAGGATGAAGAAATAGCACTGTATCAGCAGGGAGAATTTATTGATTTATGCCGTGGTCCCCATGTGCCGCATACTGGCTTTATTAGAGCATTTAAGCTATCGCATATCTCAGGAGCCTATTGGCGAGGTGATAGTGAAAACGAGGTTTTACAACGTATCTATGGCTTTGCCTTTAAGAAGCAGGCAGATTTAGCCAATCATCTTCATTTCTTAGCAGAAGCCAAAAAGCGAGATCATCGGAAATTAGGAAAGCAATTAGAGCTTTTTATGTTTTCCGAAGAAGCACCAGGAATGCCGTTTTACTTACCAAATGGTCAAATCATTCGTAACGAATTAGAGAATTTTTCTCGAGAAGTACAAAATAAAGCAAACTATCTAGAAGTACGTACACCATTAATGATGAATCAACGTCTGTGGGAACAATCAGGACATTGGGATCATTACCATGAGAATATGTATTTTACAGAAGTTGATGATACGGATTTTGCACTGAAGCCAATGAACTGCCCTGGACATATGTTGATGTTTAAAAATAATCTTTACTCGTACCGAGACTTACCAGTTCGAATTGCGGAGTTTGGTCAGGTTCATCGCCATGAATTTAGTGGTGCTTTAAATGGAATGCTACGTGTACGTACATTTTGTCAGGATGATGCCCATATCTTTGTAAGGGAAGATCAAATAGAAGAAGAGATTAAGCAAGTGTTTCATCTGATTGATCATGTTTATCGTACATTTGGTTTTTCTTATTCGGTGGAACTCTCCACACGTCCAGCCAATTCTTTAGGGGATGACCAGCTATGGGCAGTTTCAGAAGGGGCATTATCAAATGTGCTTCATGATCTAAATATTGATTATCAGCTCAATGCTGGAGACGGGGCTTTCTATGGTCCGAAAATCGATTTTCATATTAAAGATGCCTTAAATCGAAGTCATCAGTGCGCAACAATTCAGCTCGACTTTCAAATGCCAGATAAATTTGATCTATCTTATATAAGTGAAAACAATGAAAAGGTTCGACCTGTAGTCATTCACCGAGCAATCTTCGGTTCTCTTGACCGATTCTTTGGTATTCTTATTGAACACTTTGCTGGTGCATTTCCAATTTGGTTAGCACCAATACAGACACAAATCATTCCTGTATCAAAGGTCCATGCTGATTATTGCTTTCATGTTCAAGCGAAACTTAAGGAGCTAGGGATAAGAGTAAAAATAGACGATCGAAATGAGAAGCTGGGATATAAAATTAGAGAGGCGCAGATGAAGAAGATTCCTTATATGCTAGTTCTTGGAGATAAGGAAATAGAAAATAAAACAGTAAATGTTCGTGCTTATGGTAAGCAGCAATCCGAAAGTATGGATGTAGATAAATTTATCGAAAAAATGATTCATCAAATAAAACAAAGAGCGCTATAGTAGATAGGATAAAATTTGACGTAATAAAAAGAATGACCTCAATCTGTTTTGGGGTCATTTCTAGATTTCTCGGGGAATGCTCTAAAATTTCTACTACTTCGTTAGTGGAAAATTCATGATATCACTCCTCTTATATATATGTAATTCGTTACATAAATAGTTAGAAAATAAAGCTTATTGATTATTTTAAAAAGAAGAGGGTTACCTTATACTGAAGATAATCAGAAGAATGGTAACGGAATGGGGAATGATACATGTTAAAAAGCGCAATTGTTATAGGTGGAAGTGTTGCTGGAAAACTAGCTGCAAAGGCCTTATCAAGATATTGTCAGAAAGTAATCATCTTAGAGGCAGGGCCAAATTGGGAGGAAAAAACACCAAGAAAGCGAGTACCGCAAACCTATCATCCGCATGTTTTACTAAAAGGTGGAGAAGAGGCCATCGAAGAATTGTTCCCGTGTTTTCTTGATAACTTAATTGCAGATGGGGGAATTATCAATAACTTTACTCGAGATTTAAAATGGCATCATTTTGGTTTTTGGAAACAGCGATTTACTGGGGAACTAGTGATGGTACAACAGAGTAGACCATTGTTGGAATGGCATTTATTGCAGCGGATTAATCAGGTGGAAAATATAGAGGTCAAATATGAAACACGTGTTGAACAACTATTGGCCAATGAACGCTATAGCAAAGTTACAGGGGTTAAAGTAAAGTATCTGCAAACACAAGAGGAAGAATCCATTACTGCTGACTTAGTAGTTGATGCTAGTGGGTTTGGCTCTAGGAATATGGAGTGGCTAAAGCCGTTTCGTATACATGTGAAAGAGGAGAAGATCGCGATTAAGCTTTTTTATGCTACCCAATATTTTCGTTTGCAGCAGGAGGAAGAAATGGATTGGTGTAATCTATTGATCTCACCTAGCTTTCCTGAAAATCCCTATGGAGCTTTTATTCAATCTGTAGAAGGTGGACGATTTTCTATAACCTTTAGTGGTTATGCTAATGAACAGCCTCCAAAAACGGAAAAAGCATTTCATGCGTATGCCAAAAAAATACCAGTACCTGATGTTGCGCAATTTCTCGAAAAAACGCAGCCGATTTCCGAGATCAACATACATAAGATACCCTATCAAGTATGGCGAAGATTTGATTTAGCCAATGTACCAGCTGGTCTCTTGGTTGTAGGTGATGCCCATTGTCGTTTTGACCCAGTTTTTGGACAAGGAATATCCGTTGCTGCCATGGAGGCATTAGCACTCCAATCATGTTTAGCTGATCAGGAAAATATGGATCATAAATTTAATAAGGCATTTCATAGACGAATAGCTAAGCTCATATCTACTCCGTGGGATATGGCAACCACGGAAGTGTTGAGACATCCTGATATTAAGGGGGAGAGGTCTATTATTTTACCATTTAAGCAGTGGTACACGAGAAAGATTTATGAGTTATCCGCTATAGATCCTGATATTTATCTTCGATTAGTAAAGGTCATGAATTTGCTACAGCCTCCAATGCATCTTTTTCATCCAACAGTAGGAAATGCCATTTTGAAAAACAAGATAGCGCATAAGAATAAATAAAAAAACTAGCAATGCTATGCAACCCTAAAAAGTTTATCCCGCATTTAACTGGCAGTAAGCCTTCAATTTATTTTCGATTTTTTCCAATAATTTTATTGCGGTTGATATAAATCGATGATATCCTTTTCAAAGGAGGAGATCGTTATGAGATATATGATCATGAGAACGCTATAATCCATTTGCTTTTTTTCGGAGGTACATAATTATTTCCGAAAATATCAGTTATCTCAAGAAAAAAAGCAACTATGGAGGCGTAGACTATGAAACAATTAATAACCAATAAACTGACGGAAGTGCAAGAGAAGATTAATTATTCAGGGACAGTGCTTGTGAAAAACGAAAGGCAAGTCTTAGCAAAAATACAAGCAGGCTACAGAAATCGGGCAGAGCAACTGCCAAATGAAATGGATACTAAATTTGGTATTGCTTCTGGGTGTAAATTGTTTACAGCGATTGCTATTTGTCAGTTAGTGCAAGCTGGAAAGCTATCTTTTCATGATCATCTAAAGGATTGCATCGGGATGGAGCTACCACTTTGGGACGATACCATTACGATACATCAGTTACTTACACATACTGCTGGGGTACCAGACTATTTTGATGAAGAAGTGATGGATGATTTTGAAGAATTATGGAAAGAGCAGCCCATGTATCATCTAAGACAATTACGTGATTTTCTTCCTCTTTTTCATAATCAACCGATGAAATTGAAGCCGGGGGAGCGGTTCCACTATAATAACACGGGCTATATATTGCTTGGTTTGGTAATTGAACATATAAGTGGACAGGAGTTTACTGCCTATATAAACGACCATATTTTTCAAAGAGCGAACATGCATGATTCGGGATATTTTTCATTCGACCAGTTGCCTGGACAGACAGCTTTAGGGTATATAGATGAAGCAAATGGAAGCTGGCGAACGAATCACTATTCTTTACCTGTTCGTGGCGGGGCAGATGGAGGAGCTTTTGTAACCGTAGAGGATATGGCAAAGCTTTGGAGTTCCCTGCTCAACCATCAATTATTGAATCGAGATCTTACGAAGCTGTTATTTACTCCTCATGTACATGAGGAAGGAAATACGTATTATGGGTACGGGGTCTGGCTTGACAAACAGGATGACTCTATCTTCAAGTACCATGTAATGGGCTATGATCCAGGAGTTAATTTTAACGCTTGTTACTATCCGAAAAATGATATTATATTTGTTGCATGCTCTAATACTTCGACAGGATCATTTCATGTGATGAAGGAATTAGAAAATAATTTATAAAAAATTGGCAGTTCCGTCTAGGGCTGCCAATTTTTTATAGTATACTTATTTTACTTCCCACTTGTTAAGCAGCGATAACATAACTGCCCCTTGTAGTGAGGGTATAAGGGTGTCTTTAGAAATGCATAATGACGTGGTTTCTGACATAGCTGTATTTAGTCATATACACTTAGTAACTTCTCCACGCTTTCTCATATTTTTCAATGAGACTAGGGCGAATAAGTGTGTTTATGTCAAGTGCTACTTCATTCCCTTTATCGTCCGTTATTTCCTGATCTATATCCTTCCCGAATGTTGTAAGACCTTGTAACACCTCATTCGTAAGGAATTTGGTATCTACAGAGATGTCAGCATTATCTAGCTGGACCTCTTCCCGTTTTGCCAACACAAACCCCCAATCTCCAAAGCTTGGGATATCGACATGGAGGTTATCTGTATACAGATTAGCAGCCTGAACAGTCTTATCTATTGACCAATATACCTCTGTTGCAAAGGTCGGACTTGTTGCTTGAATCATAATGGATCCACCAGACCTTAGATGATTCCTGAGCAGCTGATAAAACTCAAGCGTATATAGCTTGTTTAAAGACTCATTATTAGGATCTGGCAAATCTACAAGAATGACATCATATAAGGTTTGGTCCTTTTTTAAAAACTGAAAGGCATCCGTATTGATAATTTCAACCCGCTCATCTTGAAAAGCATCTTTATTCAAGCTAGTCAATTCATGATTTGTTTTCCCTATTTCTGTTACTCTTGGGTCTAGATCAACCAATGTCATCGATTTTACTTCATCGTATTTTTGTAATTCCCGCAGTGCCAGTCCATCTCCACCGCCAAGAACGAGTACCTTGTTCTTGGATGATGATGTAGCCATAGGCGTGTGTACTAATACTTCGTGGTAGCGATATTCATCTTCGGAACTGAATTGTAGCTGTCCATCAAGAAATAATCGTAAATCCCCTTGTTCTTTTGTTAAAATGACTTGCTGATAGTCAGTTTGTTCATTGTATATGATTGGATCTTTGTATAGTTTTTGTTCAAACATAAATGCAGTTTTTTCACCAAATAAAACTCCTAGCACCAGAACAAATAAAATTATTATTCCAGCTATCAAATGACGCTTAAAGGTAATTATTTCTTTTTTAAAATAGATTAATATCCAAAGTGCTATTACAACATTTATAATTGCTACAATAAATGCGGTTTTAACTAATCCGAATTGTGGGCGAAACAGATAGACAAATAATAATCCACCAATTAAACCACCAGCATAATCGGAGAAAAGTACTCTTGCTGTACTCTTTTGTACAGTTACACCAATTTCGTTTGCCTTGCGAATTAAAATAGGCAGCTCGACACCAGTTAACCCCCCAACTACTAAGGTAATGAAATAAAGGAAAAATGCATCCATTCCAGAGCTTAAAAATGCAGTAACACCGAATAATACAAAGGTGGAGAACCCTGCAAGCATTCCAATGGAATATTCAATCCAAACAAAGGATAGGATTAAATTTTTTGTTACTTTTTCACTTACGGAAGCACCAATTCCCATACCGGTTAGGAAAAGGGAGATCGTAAGCGTATATTGTTTCACGCCATCCCCTAGCAGATAAGATCCAGCTGCACCAAATAATACTTCAAAGATAATCCCGCAAATGGATACAATACCAGAAGCCCAGTAGATGGCCTTGCTTTTTTTCATATTTAAATCAGTCACAAGTAGGTCCCCTTGTATAAAAGATCTTTTTGTTGTTGTGTAAAGTTTACCCTGCATACAACTGGCAGTAATACCCCGACTTCACGCAACAGTGAAACTATTATAGGAAAGAGGGGGTAACAACTGCCAGTAAATGTCCGATTGGTTCAAGGGCCTTTAGGTCATACCCTTGTGGTACTAGCCATCCTTGGGGGTTAAACAAAACCCCCAAGGAATGAGGCTTCACTATCTTGCTAGTTTAACTTCAAATATGAGACAAAGTCCAAACAATAGACCCACAAGTCTATTATGCTATCATGCGTATTTACGTGTTCCTTTTATTCTCCCAAACTCGGTTCTGTTTAGAACGTGAATAGCACATATTCATGTTTATAAATGGAGATGAGAGATAACTAAACCGAGCGTATATCTTAATAATGGGATGATTTCCACGGGTACGGCCTAAGCAAACTCGGCTAAGCAAAATTCGCTTAGCCGAGTGGAGCTTTAAACTCATGCTGTTACCGCAGGATATGGAAGGCTCCAGCAGCGATACATCGCACGCAGATAAAGCGTTCTTCTATTTTCAAGGAGTCACCCATATTTTACCTGCATAATGAACGGACTATTGTTTCCATTCTTTTGGTAGCGATCATCACCATTTGAACGATAAAACGCTGAACTACTATCTGGATATAACGTCGTATACTCGGATTATAGCTTCGGTTTCCTTTATTTTCACACATGATTATTCATGTATAAAACGTTATGTTATGGAAGCACCGATCACGAATCCTAGTCCGATAGAGACACACATGCTAATGATGCCAACAGAAATGTTTCCTTTTAATAGCTGCTCTTCCACAGAGAATTTACGTGTGAATAATTCAAATAATAAGTATGCAAGCATCTGCAGTACAATCCCAACCGCACCCCAGATAATCGTATCTACGATACTAGCACTATGATAAATGGAGAATGCTAAAATAATACAAATACCAACAATTTTTCCTCCGATAGATAATGAGACTGCATGATTACCTTTAAGTACTTCATCCCAATCCTTATATTTCCTTGTCATTGCTTCAAAAATAGCTAATCCGATTAAAACAATCGCGATAGCAATGAGGAAGTATACAACTGTTAAAATAAATGGCTCCATGTTATTCATCCTTTCTCTTGTTACTAATCAACTTTCTTACGTTTTTCAAACTACTTTCCAGCCCCTGGACCGCCTCCGCGAACAGAAGATGATCTAACCGATTTAGAGGAGTCACCTGAATTCTTGTAGAAACCTCCTGAGGAAATGTAGCCTCCGTAACAGTCATTTGTATTCTTACATTTATTTTTCCTTTTCTTAGCCCAATCGTCAACATCTAGTACTTCGTCCAACACCCAAAGTGCAAATAACCCGTTAAAAAAGTTTGGATTATAATTATCACGTACGAATTGTTGAGAGGCTATTTCAACGGTAGAGTTATCTGGATCATTCTCATCCTCTGTAATAATAATAAATAAATCATCATAGACGAGTGCTTGCTTTTGATCGGTCTTCTCACTTACCTTGTTGGGCTCTTGATACTCCTGTAACTCAGTAACTACCTCATCAATGCTTTTATTCTCTGCTATGTAAATCTCAGAAACATCAGAGGAACTTTCTTGACTAGTAACAACATCCTGAAATGTATAATTTGTATCGATAAATTCAGCAATCCCATCTTTAAAAAATGATCCGGTCGTTGTTCCAGCTTGACTATTACCACATGCAGATAGCAGGAGCATAACAGATACCAAGATAAAGAAAAGTGATCGTTTCATAAGTTTCACCTTCTTTTTTGGAAATCTATCTATTAGAGACACTCAGGAGGATATTCCTTCTGAGTGTCTAGAATATACTTGTTAAACGCTGTACGTGTTTGTATTATTCTTTACCTAATTTTTTTTTGAGAGCAGCAAGCTCATCATCGACATCGCTTTTCTCTAACGCTTCAAATTCATCATCTAAGCTACGGTTTGAACTGCGTAAATCTTCACTGGTTTCAGCCTCTGCTTCAAATTTTAATACTTTCTCTTCCATACGTTCGAAGCCTTGTTTTGATTCATCGCTACCAATCCCAGATAGGGTACGATTCATTTTAGTTCTAGTTTTTGCCGATTCAGCTCTTGCTTTTAATGAATCTTTTTTGAGCTTCATTTCTTGGTACTCTGCTTTCATTTCATCAAGCTTATTGCGTAATGAAGCGGAGTCTTGTTTAGCGCGTTCATACGATTCTTTTAATGACTCAGCAGTTTGTTGATGCATCTTTTTGTCTTCTAGTGCGCGTTTAGCTAGATCGTCGTTACCTGCTTCGATTGCCTTAATCGCCTGTTCGTCTCGTTTTGTTACCATTTTTTGAGCATCTTCGTATTTCTTCTGCATCATTTTTTCATTGGCGATTTGTTTGGCAACAGCAGATTCTGCTTCACGAATATCCTCTTCCATGTCACGCATGAATTGATCAAGCATTTTCACTGGATCTTCTGCCTTATCTAAAACAGAATTTAATTCGGACTCAACAACGGTTTTCATTCGCTTAAAAAATTTAAACATGTTCATTCCTCCAAAATAGTATTTTATGTTACTTGCTAGCTATAATTTTCAACTCAAACTCTTCAATTTCGTAGCCTGTGCTAACTTCAATTTCATTGCCCCATTTTTCGATGGATAAGAATTTCTCTTCATCATCGTCGTAGTAATCAAAATAGTGACAAGTCATCCCTGATAGATTTTGACTACGGCCAACCCCTATTACTCTAGCGGTCCCTGATTCATCTAAGTAGTACGTTGTACCATCATATTCTAATTGTTTGGGGATCGGTTCTTGAAGCGGTAATTTTATCTTTTCATACATTCCGAGGTTGAGCTCATCATCCATTTCAACACTCAACCATATAGTTTTATGTGTACCCTCGAGCTGATATGCATGCCATTTAAAACCGTGATCATCGTAACTGATTTTTCCGACTACTTTATAGTCTTCTAGGTCAAAGGTTACAATGTCATTCATCTCAAGATTAAACATATTTCTCTCTTGTATTGGCTTATTGGTATCATTCTTTTTGCCAAATAAACGTCCCAATATACTCATCTATTCACCTCAACTTATCTTAGCATACTTTCATTATACTAGTACGAATGACAAATGTATAAGTTTCAGATTTTATCAAAATGTTGAGGACTTTTGTATGGGACAGCATTTCGTTAAGTGGATACGACAGAACTAATTTTGGCTTAGCTGGCCCTTCTAATATTTTGTGATTTGTGAGCCTTTAAATCTTCTTCTCCAAAAAATCGACAATTACTTTGCCAATCTTTGATCGGTTTAGAATCAACTTTATATATTCGGCCACATCATTAAGCGTAATTTGGCTATTGTTATAAAAATTTAAAATCTCCATTTATATTTCTTTCCAAACGCTATATTTTCTCATAAAAAATCTCCCCAGTAGGCAAGAGGCCACTGAAAAAGTCCAAAGAGATATGATTTCCATGTTATTATGGGATTCATATCTTTTTTTAGT
>NZ_BAAACY010000007.1:0-15705 GCF_039521925.1 Virgibacillus salarius
GGGCTTTTTTTATGCATCCGGACTCTGCTTCGATATCCCCTCAAATTTCTCCCTTACAGGAATGCTCCTAATATAACGATAAGACTTAAACTAGCATATATTTGTTTTTGCTACACTTTTCCTAATCTTCTATTTCCATTTTGCCAACGCCAATCTGTCAAGCTCCAGAAAGGTACCATCTTATTTAAGAATGAAGCATTTCTGTAAAATAACTCATTTAACTGCATCGTTCATATATGTGGGAATACTGCTAATAACAATTAATTCAAATTTTTGTTATTCTCACAAGTAGTTATTCTCTAAAAGCTGATCTTTGTAAGGCTTTTATTTTTCATAAAAACATTACATACGTTCATCTTATCGATCGTTACGATTAAAACAGTGTATATTTAATGATAAGATTAATGTAGTTATAGCATTGTAATACTTCATTAATGTAAGAATCGGCATTTCCCAATGGGTAGGTCTAAAAGGAGGAGAAAAAGATGAAAACATATCTATACGTTTTTATGCTTGCATTTTCACTAATTTTAGTTGGGTGTTCTAGTGATGATGATAAAAATATCAATAGTAATAGAGCTAACGATACTTCCACTATTTCTTTAGAGGATCAGATTTTAAGAGAACTAAACGATAATAGCGAGAATGATGAACATGTTATTGATTACGATATAAAAGGTGATTATATCTTTGTTATATCTACACATAAACTTCATGGATTAAAAATATCGATTCTAAAAAAAGAGGGAAATGAAGTAAACTGGGTAATTGGCGAGAGAGATGTAACATCTCTTACTGCCGAAGGAGCACCAGTCGCAACTGTACTTACAGAAGTTCAATTGGGTCTGGAAAATGCAAAAGATATCAGGGTCCTTGGAGAACCAGTTAAGTCCATTGAATATCAACTAAAAATAACGGATGACTATAGTAAAAATATTAAATATTGGGTAGTTTATACTGATAAACTATTAGATTTTAGTAAAGATGTAGAGTACATCACTGATTAACCATTGTATTATTAATTCTCTTTTCAATTTAAACTATACAACTTCGGAATAATTAATGAGATAATCCTATTGAGTTTTGGGAAACTTTCTCTTGATTTTTCACTACCCATTACTGTGCTACGCTAAGCCCTCTTCTTGAGCTGATAGCAAGACCGATTCGGTGTCTGATCTGTCAATTAAATGGATGAATAAAGTACAAAAAACCTATTTATTCATCCATTTCCCTTTCATTCCTCGGTTTATAAAAAGTCATAGAAAATAGTATGATAATAATCATAAGTCCTGGAAGACCAGTAAACCAAGATTTCATAGCATCGTAATAAAACCAATGCAAAACACCTGTAACACTAACTAATACTACTCCAATTATATTAATTATTTTACTAGTTTTCACATCCATGTATCCTCCATGTAAATTTTTATTTTTATGACTGAATCTACCAAAACGCAGTTGGCATGACTGATAACATTTCCTAGTAGCGAATGTTGTAACATAGATATTAGATTACTTAAAAGTCTCCTCCCAGTCCTCTTTACTTTCTAAACATATTGTAGCGTGTCTATAACCTCATCTTTATAAAAGGATTAGTTCTTGTTTCACCACAAGATCCATAAGCTGTAAATTCCTTTGTACTTACCTTTTGTATGTTTTTGTAATTCCTAATAGAATACTACTATTCTTAGGCTAACAATTTCCTATAATGGTTTCGTTAATATATTTTATTTCATTAGTGTGTCCTGCAGAGAAAAATCATATTTTTCAAATAAGAAGAAGCTTAAACTTTATTTAAAGAAGGATGTAAATAGATAAAAGATGCTAATGTAGCAATTGTTCCCCCTATTAAGAATGTTTGAGTGGTACCGAGGTGCTCGCCTAAGATACCAGCAACTAAAGCAGAAAAAGGCATTAAAATCCATGTCATAAAGCGACTAGTTGCTTGTATTCGCCCTAATAAATGATCTGGACTAAGCTTTTGTCTAATGGTCACAATACAAGGACTCATAATGGCAGCACTTATTGTTCCTAATGCATTCATTATGACTAACCAACTGAAGGAATCGTATAAACCAAAAGCTATAATCGATCCACCACCTACAAAACCAGCAATAAATAATATGCTCTTGTATGAATAATATCTCTTGAGTACATTTGTAATTAGTGCGCCAATAATTGCAGCAACACCACCAATAGAAAGTAAGTACCCTATCCGAATAGCATCTAAACCTATTGTAGATTTTAAATGAATAACTAACATTGTTAAAAAAAGCGTCGTTCCAAATATTGAAATAAGCATAGCTAGATTTGTATATAATATCGGCTTGTGGTGAATGACAAAATGAAATCCTTCTTTAATATCAGCAAATACCTTTAAGCCGCTAAGTTTTTCGTTTTGTAAATTAGATTCTATGTTAATACTCAATATAACGAAATACCCCACAAGGAAAGAAAGACTGTTAATAATTAAACCTATTCCAGGATTAAAAATACTAATCAGAAGTCCACCTAATCCTGGTGCAATAAATACAGCCGTTTGAAATATCCCTGTATTAATCGAATTCACTAATTGTAAATCCTTTTTCTGTACTAATCTAGGTACAGAAGCAAATTGTGACGTATTATATACTTGGGTTAAAACCCCAACAATGAATGCAGCTACATAGACTTCCCAGATAAGTAAGTTATCCATTATATATAATAATCCTAAAATACCTATCATTAAAAATCTACCTAAGTCACACACTAACAAAATTTTCTTCCGGTTAAAATTATCAGCCAATACACCAGTAAACGGCTGAATTAAAATTGGGAGTCTCTCTAATGCTGCTACTATCCCCATACTTAATGGCGAACCAGTTAGGGCTAACACAATTAGAGGTAGAGCAATTAAGTAAATTTGGTCTCCAAAAAAAGAAATTAAGTTTCCACCTATAAATCTAAATACAGGATAATTCTTTCTAAATTCAGGCACTGTATTCTTGGATTCAGCCTGTTCAATCGAAACTCCCATGTAGCTTCCCCCTCTATTATTCACTCTCTAAGTAAAATTTGAGTTCCATTGGTAAATTCTCTATAGCTTTATCAACTAAGACATATTCATTTAAGCTCTGAGAAACTAACCTTGCAGACTTTAGGATTTTCAAATGATGATGAACAGTCGTTTTTCCCAATTGCAACTTAGTTGTTAGCTCTTGAAGAGTTACATTATTTTCTTTGATCATTTTTAAGATTTTCAAACGATTCTCATCTCCTAACGCTTTAAACCTTTGTACTAAGAGTTTATTGGGTACAAATTTGCTTTTATCTGAAATACTTTCGTTTGCTACGGCATAATAAAAAACTTTTACACCTTCCAAGTCAGCTTCGACATTCCAGGGACGATAGATATAATGAGGAATAAGTAAAACCTTATGTACACTTGGCTCTGGAGGGTACTGCACACCATCTGTTGCCCATTCTACAAACTGGTCTGGTTCAAAATTTTTAAGCATTTTTTCTTTTAAAGCTTTATCCCTTAAAAGAATAGATTCCAATTTTACTTTATGAGGCTCTATAATTGCTTTAAACCAACCAGACATAACTTCAATCAAGTGAGCCTTCAATTTCTCAATAGATACTTTATGAATAAATTCAAGGTATGTTGGAAGGAAAGTGTGGTCTTTTGTTATGTACTTTAATTCTCTAAGTGCATCTTTGGATCCTTTTAAAAGCTCCTTTTTTAATATTTCTCCTTCTTTTCCTAGATAGGGAATGGCGATCCACTTTAATTCTATGGAAGACAAGCTTTTTACATAGTTATTAAAAGAAGCTAAGTCCTTGAAATCCTCTTGATGCAAAATTTGTAGAAGTGTTTTCCATGTATTGTTTGCTTGGACATAGTCAAGTTGCTCTTTCATGTTTTTAGATAATGATTGGCTAATCAGCTCGTAATCTTTTTCAGAAAGGTCTAGAGTACTGATTAGGGATGTGTTCGTAATAGCCGCTATTCCTAATGCCGATTCCCACAAAAGAGAGCTTTTTATCTCAACGGTATATTTTTCTCTCTCACGTTTTACCCCTGTCGTTAATAAATCCATATTATCGCCTCCTGGATTAATTCTATATTAATAGAATTACATATTCAATATTTTTTGAATTAATTAGAATTAAAAAAGACATTTCTTTTATAGAGAATGTCCATTTCAATTTAATAACTATCCATTTATTTAGGAATCTTTTGACCCAACCTATATTGTTAATCTAAAGACAATCTAAGCGTTATTACCGAGTTAAAATCTAGTAATAATGAAATACGGTTTACATAACTAGGAGAAATACAAATCTGTTAGTCTTTCATTATCCACTCCGTTTGATACATCAATAAAATAATTTATTTGCCATTTTTGCGTTTTTGTCGCAGAACGGTTTAGTTCATTCTCCCAAGCTGGATAAACTCTTATCGCCATCTTCCCTTTAGAAGCTTCACTACTTAATATTCCGTGCTTGAGTAGTACTGATTTTGGAAAAATAAACTGTCCCTTTAATTCGTTATCTATAACGGTAACAATAATTTTATTAGGACTTTCATAATAAGAATACGCTTGATTTTGATTATTCGTATTTTTCTCCCAAAACACTACAAAATATCCCTTTTTCTTTGGAGTTAGTTTAGCTAAACGACTTCGATAATTATAATCTAATACACTAAAACTAACCCCTTCATATTCATAGTTTTGCTTTTCCTCAGATACATTTGTTATTTCATAATTTCCTATACACGACAATAAGCTATCTATTAATTCTATTGACTTCATCATCTAGTTCCTCCATAACTTTACATCATAATCATTATAGCAGAATTTCAGGGAATCGTTTTTCTGCTTTTTGCTTATATTCAAATTATTTCTCGATAGAAATCAATTCTGTAATATTAGTATTTATTAAAGGAATAAGTAAGATACTCGCTCTTCGCTATTGTCAGCACCTCCTCTGTACTTATTTTTAGTCAAAGAATTATAATAAATAATTTTTCTAAATCGATAGCATGAATATTGTATAATACATGCTTTTTGGGGTTTCTTTACCTATGTATTTTTGTACCGTACGTCTGCTTGGTCTCTTCCTAATTCGTATTTATTGAGCTTGTATGGCCCTTATCACTACTTATAATCTCTACCCACGCGTATATTCCCCCTTAGAATAAATTTACGTAAATTTTATGGTAGAAAAGGAGTCAAAAACGAATTCAATCTTCCACGCTTCTGTTATATTCCATCAAATTTTCACATTAATTAACACAAATGCATTGTACCTAATAATCCTTTAAATTAATATATAGTTATACATTCTATATATTGATTTTTATAAATAACATTATAATATGTTATAAAATCACAAATTAATTCAACCATAAATGGGGGGGTATTATTGAAGAAAGGAAATTACAATCGTTTTTGGAGATGGCATTTTTATGCTGCTCTGTTTATCACACCACTACTTATAACTTTAACACTAACTGGAATTGGCTATTTATTTTACACGAATGTAGAGAATGTAGTATACAAAGACTTTTTCTTTGGAGAAGGATCTAGTAATGAGCAATTATCTATTGATCAAGGTATAGAAAAAGCAAAAGAGCAATACAAAGGTTATGGTGTGACAAAAATAATTGTTCTAGATGATCCATATAATACTCGTTTAACAATGACTAATGACGCTGGAGAAGAAAGATACGTTTTTTTAGATAATCATAATCAAATAGTTGGTAGTCAAAATTCAAAATACACATTTTCAAATGTAATGAGAAATACTCATAGTTCATTATTTGTCGGAGGAACAATAGTTAATTACCTTGTTGAACTAGCAGCTTGCTGGGCAGTATTTTTATTACTCTCAGGTATATATATGACAGTAAAAAGTAGAGCTTTAAAGAGAAGACAGAAATCAACAACTCGTCAAAGAAATAAGAAATGGCATGCATTAATTGGCACGATTATTACAATACCTATGGTAATTATTATTTTCACAGGGTTGCCTTGGTCTGCTTTTATGGGAAATATTATAAATACAGTGGCTCACGACAACCCATCTATTGGCGTTCCAATTTTAACACAAGAACCTCCAACTTCTGATATAAACGAAATTCCTTGGGCAACAAGAGAAAATGAGACTCCTACATCGAACAAACCTGACTCCCATGGACATCATGGTGTTAGTAAAACGAATACATATGACAACAGTAATATGATACAGGTTCAAACTTTAATGAAGGAAATTAAAAAATCAAACATCTCTAAACCGTATTCTATTGTTTACCCCTCTGATGAAGAGGGTGTTTATACAGTATCAAAAGCTAGCAATAGTGGCGTAACAGGATTAGATGTTAGCCCATACGATGAAATAACTAGTTATTTTGATCAATATAGTGGTAATTTAATATCACATGTGAGTTATGAAGATTATGGAATACTAAAAAAATGGTTTACTTGGGGAATTCCATTACATGAAGGACATCTATTCGGTTGGCCAAATAAACTGATAAATTTGACAGTTTGTCTTGCTTTCCTTTTTGTTATATTGTGGGGAATCAAAACTTGGTTGTCACGTAAAAAAAGAGGAGAACTTTCAGCTCCACCAAAAGTGCCCACTCAACTATCGGCAGGATTTATCATTTTCATGATTACTCTAGGTATCATTATGCCTCTTTTTGGTATCTCTCTAATTTTAGTTATCATAACTGAATTACTTATTTTAATTATCAATAAATATAAAGCCAAAGCATAATGGGGAGTTCATAAATTAGATAAACAGAATTAACGATAAACTTATTTCAGATCTAGAGCCTATTTGCTGGAAGGCATACTTATCGTAACTAGTAATTAGGCTCTCATTCTGAGTTTTTCTATTCATACCACTTTTGTAATAAAAGTAAAAAGAGGCTGAGACAAAACACAACTTCTTTATTTAAAATCCGAATAATCAGGTTATCAATAGGAGTATCATCGCTGCACCGTGAAAATATACGCGCTTTCCGCGGGCACGGTCTCAGCTAACTTGGTAAAGAAAAATACGTTACCAAGTGGATCTTCGGACTCGTGCTGTTCCCGCTGGAGTCTCACTTATTTCAGGTGCTAATTTAATTTTTCTAATCAAAAAATGAGCGATAATTAATTTCAACTAATTATCGCTCGTTTTTAATTGTTTCTTCATTCTTTTGTCTCAGCCTCTTTTAGAATCAATGCAATTAATGATTAGTCCTCGTATTCAACATCATTATGGTATCATTATCTGTAAAACATAGCCACCTATAACACCTATTATAACAATCAACCAAGCCGGCACCTTCCATATATTTAACAGACTAAATAATATAATACCTAAGGCAAAGTCAGCCGGATTAAAAATAGAGCTTTTTATTACTGGGTCATAAAATGCAGCTAACAAAATACCTACAACACTAGCATTAACACCCATCAGTACACCTTGAAAAGTTGCTCGTTGACGTAATTCATTTAGGAACGGTAAAGCTGCTACAATAAGTAAAAATGATGGTAGAAATATTCCAATTGTTGCTATAATAGCTCCAGTTATACCTTCCATCATCGTTCCAAGGTAACTGGAAAAAGTAAATAATGGTCCTGGTACAGCTTGTGCCATACCATATCCAGCTAAAAATTCATTGGCTGTTAATAAGCCTGTTGGCACTACCTCACGCTCAATCATTGGTAATACGACATGTCCGCCACCAAAAACTAACGATCCGACTCTAAAAAAGATATCAAAAATATTAAGTAAGGGATTGTCTGATACTCTATTTAACAAAGGCAGTATTATAAGTAAGCTTATTAAAATACCTAAAGAAGTCAAACCGAGCTTTTTTGAAATACTTACAGAAAAAGGCTGAATTTTTGACTCAGCTTTATCAGTAAATAATTTTAACCCTACCATACCAGCACCTAAAATGATTACGATCTGCATCCACGCAGATGGAAATATCAGCATAATACTAGCAGCTGCTATAGCTATGGCTAAACGAGATTTGTCAGGTGTTAACTTTTTTCCTAACCCTATTAATGCGTGAAGGACAACTGCCGCAGCAACGATTTTCAAGCTGTGTATAAAACCAGCATCATCTAAAGAAAATGTCTGATACATTAGCGCAAAAACAATTAATACAATAATTGATGGTACGGTGAATCCAAACCAAGAGATAAACCCTCCAAGCAAACCTCCTCTCATCATTCCTATAGATATACCTACCTGACTACTAGCAGGACCAGGTAAGAATTGGCAAATAGCAATAATATCCGCATAGGTTCGATCATCTAACCATTTACGACGGTCAATATATTCATCTTTAAAATAAGCTAGATGAGCAACTGGTCCACCAAATGAAGTTAAACCTAATTTTGTAGAAGTTAATAATATTTCAATAAGTGTTTGAATTTTATTTTTATTATTTTTAGACATAGATTCAGCCTCCTTTTATTTGATTTCCTTAAATAACTCATAAGCTTTTGCTCTTGCTTCTTCAAGAACCTCTACGCCCTTATCTGTAGCTCGATAATATTTTCTTATCTTCCCCTCAACATTCACTTCACTTTTATTAAGAAGCCCATCTTTTTCCATTCGATGAAGTATCGGATAAAGCGTACCAGCACTCATTTCATATCCATGCTCATGTAATTCTTCAAGCATCCAAGATCCATATATAGGTTCTTCTTTCGCATGGTGTAAGATGTGAATGTGAATGAAACCTAAAAAAAGCTTGCGTAATATCTTATTGTCCAATTAACTACCCCTTTCGCAAACAACCATAATATCGAAAACCGATATCGATTTACGCTTTAATTTTATATTGTATTTATTTTCAATGCAACATGATATAAATTTCTTTACATGAAGTTTACATTCGTTATTTATTTGCCGCTTTTTACGTTAAATTAACCAATTCAATAAAAATACCCAGATAATAACCATACCTGAGCATCCTCCTCATACATTCATCCATTATATTAATTTCAACTTCAAATAAATGACACAATACAGTGTAATAGTTGTTCATATATATAAACAAGTGAATATACTATTAAGAGCAAATTATTTCAAGGTGTATATTATGTTCATAGAAATCAATCTTAGAAAAAAGTTGTTATTAAGTTCCACATTAATATACTTGATTTTTCTTACATCTATTCATTTTATAGAATTTTATCTGTTAATCACCCTTAAAGGATATTCTGAAGACTCAGCTAATTTGATTCCATTTTCGACAATCGCAAATTATATAAGTAGCTTAAGTAGTTATAATCTAAGCATATGGTTTTATAATTTGTTTGGCATTATAGTGGCGTTTCTTCCATTTGGTGTTTTAGTAGCATTAATTATAAAAAATAGTTACGCATTTGTTTTTAATTTTACACTTATATTCAATACACTTTTAGAATTATTACAATACTTGTTAATGTTAGGTGTATTTGATATCGATGATATTATTCTTAGTCTATTAGGCAGTACAATTGGATTTTTCATTTTTAATATATTCACAAAACTAAGTTTCTGAACTGCTCCCCTATCAAATAGACAGTGAAAAACAAAAAATCTACTCAACAGCCTTGTACCGATATTCTAACAGGCTGTTGAGTTTCTCCTGGTAACGTTCTTCATTATAGAATTGGATATATCGATCTATACCCTGTAATAATTCCTCATCACTTTTATATTGTTTCAAGTCATAACACCTAGCTTTAAAATGCCCAAAAAAGTTTTCTATAGGTGTATTATCAATGCATTTTCCAACACGGGACATACTGTTTGTGATGTCAGCTACTGTTGTCACGCAGCAATATTCTTTCGATGTATATTAAGAGTAGCGTGAAGGAAAGGAGTTTCGTCTGGATTAATTTCTAACGCTATATTAAAAAGAATCCTCATCCCAATGCTGACAAGAAATAAGGATTCAAAACACCAAGTGAAGTAAGGACGTTCCCTAACTTATTTTTAACTAACTAAATACCCACATATTTTAATCTTTTATTTTTTTCTTCTAATAACTCAAAGTACCTTTTTAAAAATTTTAATGATCAACAAGGTAATAAAATAGAAAAATACACTATTAAATAAAATACCTAATAGTTTAAAACTTCTGAGATCCCCTTCAAAAAGAACTAACCAATCAGCAGGGAATCCATAATAATGATACTCACCTTCAGTACGATGACCAATATCAAAATAAAAAGAAAAGAATAAAACTAATAAAAAACTAGTGATCAAAATGCCATTTTTATTATTATTCAATATATCCCTCTTTTTCAAAAAAATTATGGTGAATTACCATTTTATATATTTTAGTCTATTTAATATATAAAAAGGGAGCTAAGAAAATGAAAAAGAAACTATTTTCATCTTTACTTGTATCTATGTTTATAATTGGAACCTTTAGCACTAATGATTTTGCTTCAAGTACAATATATGATGATTTGAAAGGGATTTCAGACGAAAGTGAAATTTTTGAAATAGTAAGTAATGATCAATTGCCAGAAGGAACACCAATAGTTGAGTTTGATAGTGTAGAAGATTTTGAAAAAGCATTACAGGAGTTGGAACAAGAATAGAAATTAGAACAAGCTATAGAAGTGTTGGAGGAACAATCTAGCATTTCAGATAGCTAAACTCTAGTGGGTTTTAAACTCTAGCAACAACCAAAAATGGTTCTAAACGGCTTACTGTTGCACTTAAAGTCGGTAATCCGTTAAAACCCGGTACAATTACTGCTGATATAACATATACTTACACAGGAAGTGGAAAGAAGAAAAAGTTTTCTAGAATTAAAAATGTAAAGTCTCATTCACTTTTATCATTTCCAGTAGATTGGATACAACAAACTAAAACCACTAATATTTCTAGCGATAAAAAAAGGGTTCGTGTAAAACTTCAAGGATACCATTTAGTAGGAGTTTCTATTAGGGGACAAGGAGTAGGTGCGAGAATCAATGATACAATTAGTTTCAATTATTATATAAATAGTTCTAAAAAAGGCGTGGTAGAATTATAAAAAAGTACTAAAAAACATACTAAGATTAGTGGGTAAGGTCATCGACGTATGATCTTACACACTATTTCTTTTTTAAGTTATAGTGAGGAGTGAAAGAAAGCCCGATCAAAGCCTCAGGGATTACGAATCCAAATAAAAAACAGGGCTTCTTCACTTTCATTTTTGATCCTTTTTACTTTTACCAGCAGCCCGAAGTTTAGGTGAATTATTATCAGCTTTTTCTAATTCATCATATGTGAAATGACTCGGTACGCTCTGTCAAAAAAGAGTGGTTTAAGGGAATCCGTATTTTCAAATTTGGTTCAAAAAATTCGTCGATTTAAAACATGAGGTTGGACACACTTTTAAAAATATCTATTGCGCTGGATATTCCAATAGGCGTATTAATTGAAAAGCTTTTACAATATGAAAAAACTGCCCCATCCAACTAAGGACGGGGCTTATTTTTTACATTGCTTTCTTCCGTACTGGTCCAGCTGAAAGGATATTTTCTAACTTAAATGTATCTTACTCTTTTACGATAGTAACAATAAGCCAAAATACGCTTTTCATTTACTTCAAGCACACGGATATAACGCTCCGTAACTATGTTATTGCTGTCTATATAAAAGATAATGTAGTTTTTTTCTAATATTTTATATAACGATTTGTGATACCTTTTGATTTGAAATTAGTATTTTTAATTATTTCTATATATAGTATACTAACGATGATAGAGTCTTTAGAAAATTTCATCAGAAAGTAGGTACAATTTATATTGGAAATTCAAACATTAACTCTTCAAACAAATAATATCAAAAAAATGAGGGAATTCTATGTGGATACTTTCGGGTTTCCTCTACTTACGGAGACTGAAAATAGTTTTCGAATTGCAATTGGATCAAGTGAATTGGAATTTACCTCAGAAAACGTAAAAGGGTATCCCTATTACCATTTTGCTTTTAATATACTTGCTAATAAATTTGATGAAGCTAAAGCATGGGTAAAAGAAAAAGTACAATTAAATGATAGGGATGGAGAGGATGAAGCAGATTTCTCTCACCTCCCAGCTCATGCGCTATACTTCTACGATCCAGCCGGTAATGTAGTGGAATTTATTTCAAGACACTCTATTGCTGAAAAAGGAGAAGGCCCTTTTTCTATAGAAAGTGTTTTAAACATTAGTGAAATAGGACTTACAGTAGATGATGCTATAAGTGCTGGGGAAAAATTAATGGCAATTGGAATTAATGAACGAGATAATTACCCATTAAGTACAACCTCGCTTAATTTTATGGGAGAAAAATCAAAGGGAGTTTTTATAATACTTAATCAGCCAGGGAGAGAATGGATATTTTCTGATAAAATATCTGCCATATTCCCTATGGAAATTACTACATCTAATAATAGTAAAATTATTGTAAACTACAATCACATTTTAGAAACCTATGAAGGATAAAAATATGAACTATAATCTGTTATTAAGCTAGGGACATAATGAAAATGAAACAGCTATAACGAACTGTTCCAACCTTACATTAAGCCCCTCTACTTCGCCAATAAGTAAAAGAGGGGCGCCCGAACATTCTTTAAGCGTAATTCATATCTATTCCATTCTGGGAAATCTTCCAAAAGCTTATTATACTTTTAGAGCTTGTTCGTAATTTTTTTCGTAAAAGCACAAATATACTTCCGATTTTTTAGAACCAAAATAAATTGTTGTACCGCCTGTTGAACCATCTTCAATTGAATAGGAAACCGTTATAATCTGACTTCCTAAACTTTGATATGGCTTACTTAAAATACGTTTTATAATCATCTATTGCTTAAGTCAAATCTAGTAAATGTTCCTTTATACTCTAAACAATCATTAAAAAAATCAAACCATGTCTTTTTTCGCCAATTTAAAAAGCTTTCAAACTGCCGACAGCCTTTCCCAGACATTTCAATTAATATGCCTATATTATCTCCCTTAACAGAATAAAAGACTTTTATGTTATCTAGTTGATATGTACCAACGTAGCCATAAAAGCCTGTTTGTAATTCCTGCATGTATTCCTTTTTCAAATGCAATACATTTTCAAGCACATAATCAATATCGTTTTAATTATGTTCCCTTCATTCTTAATGGACGCTATTTTTGATGTTCATTTAATTTATTTACTATATTTTCGGGAACATCCTCCTTCTTAACGACTGTCACATCATGCATTCGAGTATCACTACCTTTTTTTATAGCTTTGATATATGTTCCAATTGGGTGCTTATTCTTAGAATTAAAACTTAAATCAATTTCATTTAAACCTTTATCATATCCAATTAAATCATATGAATTAACATCATCACCGTGTTCTTTTGCTATGGGATCTTTTGTAGGTTCTACTGTTACCACTCCATACACATCTGTTTTACTTGCAAATGGATTATAGCGACTCAAGTTACTACTTAATTCTTCTGATTTCTCACACCCAGCTAATCCTATACTAAATACAATTGCTAATATCAATATGCAAAATCTTTTCCTCATACTTTATTTACTCCTTCACTGTATGTTCTTTTGATGCTATATAGATATATTAACACTTCTAAAAATAATATACTCTTTCAATTATGTAAGGTGTATAATACATATGAAATATATACTGCACATATAAAGATTCCCTATATAGATGTCACCACTGGATTATTATTAAGTATATAGAGAGTTTAAAAAACTAATTAAATACGAAGAGTTAAGAGGTTAGATAAGCCCCCACAAAAGTGAGGGCCGTTTTATTCTTTGCTTATTAGTCTAGTTGCAAAAAGCCTATCTACCATCTAAAATTATAACAACGTTGATTACAGTAACTCAAGAGGGGGATTATATAATGGATGAAAGCTATTTTGTAGGCTGGGGTACTCTAGCTTTGATTAATGCAGGTATTGCACAAGGCAAAAACAGAACTGGCTTAAATTGGTTCTTGCTCTCCTTATTATTAGGGCCTTTAGCAACACTTATTTTATTGTTTGTTGAAAAGGAAAATTCTTACTAAGCTTATTATTGCGCACTAATACTATTATGTATATAATGTAAACACTTACCCACAGTGTCACACCGACACAACTTAAAAACCTCCTCTTATGAGGGGCTTTTTAATCAATCCACACATAAATATCACTTTCTAATGACAATTATTTATCAGTAACTTTTATATACTTATTTTTTCTACTTTCACAGTATCTAAGCCTAATGTTTATACAAGGAAAGGTCATTTTATTTAATAAACAGAAGGAATTTTCGGGAAATACATAGAAATAAATAATAGGATAGTCGAAAAAGGAGGCGATTTTAAAATGGAAAAAACATTACCTGTAAAAAACCAAATGAATGGCGTGTTTGTTCATGTAACAAATTTGAAGGTCTCAGCAAAATGGTACACCGATTTATTAGCTAAATGTTGATTTAGACAAAGTAGTTTCACCTGTTTATAATGTCCCCTTAGTAGGAACAACTTCTTTAACTTTAGATGACCACACCTTTGATCCTGAATTCAGGCATAGTATTAGTCCAAGTCCGATTTTTAATTTATATGCTCCAAAAATTGAAGAAGCATATAAATATATTAAAGACAAAGACATTGAAATTGTAAGAGAAATAGAAAGGGTCGGTGATACAGCCTGGTTTAACATAAAAGACCCAGATGGAAATGTAGTTATGATTTGTAATTGTTAGATTAATGCCTTAAAAGAGTCAATGAGTAATGAGCGTGTTATTGTTAAGTAATAAGTTGATAAAACTAAGTAACTGCATATTATGTTGTAAACATCTCCATTAGTCTATATAATGTCATTCCTTAAGGTATCATGTTACGTAAAGCCTCTCATTCTTATGAGGGGGCCTTTTTCTAAATAAAGTATTGATGATCCTATAAATACTTTAATTTTTCAATATTATATAATGACTTGAATTTGGATAAAGATTTCCCCTCAAAAACCCAAATGAAACATAAAATTTATCACCTTGTTCTGTATCTGTATGAAGTACCAAGATTTGATAATACTGTTTTGCTTCTAGAATTATCTTTTTTAACAACAAACTTCCAATACCATTTCTTCTATAGCTTTTACTAACATAAAACCTTCTCAATCTACCGATAGATTGCTCATTTGAAAAAGGATCATTATTAAGTCCTCCAATAGCAATTAGAATACCCCCTTCATCGAACACACCAAATAAGCCCTCACCAAAATTGGTAAAAGTATTGTTCCCATTTTTATAATCGGTAATTAACCTCTCTATAAAACGATAACCTTCGTCTTTGCTTTGCTTTAATAAATCAGTCACATCAACATTAAACAGATTGTCTATTTGTTTTATCTTGATTTTTTTCATACAGCCTCCAAAATAAATGCTTTCAACATTTAGAATTTTTTCAATATCACTATACTAACATGATAATCGATAAGCACTCTACACCATTACGCCCCCACTCGCTTTCTAACTGGTCCAGTTGAAAGGATATTTTTTAACTTAAATGTTCTCACTTTTTTACGGTAGTAACAATAAGCCAAAATACTCGTATCATTTACTTCAAGCACACGTATATAACGCTCCGTAACATTGTTATTGTTATCTACATGACTCAATTTCATAATTACTTTTTTAATAAAATCAAAGAGCTGCAGAATTCTCAAAAATATTTTTTAAA
>NZ_BAAACY010000008.1:0-101552 GCF_039521925.1 Virgibacillus salarius
TCAAAATAACTACTTGGCTTAACGCAGTCATTGCACTGATTTTATACTTTCTTATCTTTGAACAAAAGCGGCAAGCGCACGATTAAAAACGTAGCGACTGGAGCGAATCAACGGAGAAAAAGGAATTACGGTAAGCTAGCGCGCCGATGATGACGTATCATAGGGCGATTCATGAAGTCGCCTCGTTTCTGGGCGCTGGAGCTGGACGGCTCAACACGCGCCTTTTTATCTACATGGGCAAATTTTATCATTTCCTAGGCTGCTAAAAAGGAGCTGACTTCATCAGTCAACTCCCCATCCATGCTACTGGTATATACTACCTTTCCACAGGTAGCCGTTTCTCCTGATTACTGTACACTATTTGACTATACAGAAGTTTAGCATATTTTTCGTGCTAGATGGATCTTAAAACAGTTCTACTATAATGCAGATTGCTGTGCTTTTTGTTTACTATTTTTCTTATCACTTTCCGAGATAATATAGGCACAAGCTGCATCTCCAGTAATATTAAGTGATGTACGTAGCATATCTAATAACCGATCAACACCAATGATTAGCGCGATGCCATCCACAGGTAAACCAACTTGTTTAAGAACCATTGATAGCATAATTAAGCCTACGCCAGGTACCCCAGCTGTTCCAATACTTGCTAACGTTGCCGTTAAGACAACCATCAATAATTGACTTAATCCAAGTGGTTCTGCATATACTTGAGCAATAAACACGGTAGCTACAGCCTGCATAATTGCAGTACCATCCATGTTTATCGTAGCTCCCAAAGGCTGAACAAAACTACTAATCGACTTCTTTACTCCTAACTGCTCCTGAGCCAACTTCATAGAGACAGGCAACGTTGCACTTGAGCTAGATGTACTAAACGCTACAGACATTGCAGGGAAGAATGATTTATAGAATTTTAACGGACTCGCTTTTCCTAAGCCTTTGATTGCCAAACTATACGTAATTGCGCCATGCAAAATAAGTGCTACAATTACTGCTAGCATATACATGAACATAGACCCTAATGCATCTAATCCAGCATCTCCAATAGCTGAGGCAATCAATGCGAACGCACCATACGGAGCCGTTTTCATTACTGCGTTAACAAGGAAGATAAGGATTTCATTTGCTTGTTCAAATAAACTACGAATCCCACTTGTTTTTTCCCCCAATACTGCTAGTGAAACCCCTATAAATATGGCAAAAGCAATGATTTGCAGCATATTTCCAGTAGACATTGCTTCGATTGGATTTTCGGGAATTATCTGAACTAATGTATCCATAATAGGTGGTGCTGCTTGTTCCTCATAGGTAACATTTTCTACATTAAATGTTCCAGCTTTACCAGGCTCTAGTAAAAATCCGACACCAAGTCCAATTACAAGAGCTACAGCAGTGGTAACTAAATAAAAGCTAACCGTTTGAATGCCGATTTTACCTAGTTTCGAAGGATCACCTAACCCAGCTGTTCCCAGGACAATGGAAACAAATACGATCGGCACAACAATCATCATGATTAAATTTAAAAATATTTGTCCAACAGGATTTAATACATACGTATCAACAGCAGAAAATACATCGCTAGATGAAAAAGTTAAACCTATACCTACGATGATTCCTAGTACGAGGGCAATCAGAATTTTTTTCGTTAGATTCATAGCATTCGTCCTTTCTAGTTGTATATTCGATTGTCTGAGACGATTTGGTGAATAGAGGCTATTTGGAATGGTAGTGTAAATGCAGTGTTTACAAGGATTGAAGCTTGTAATTTTTTGAGTTGCTTTACCATTCTACCATTTTTTATGCAAAATGAATAGACCCTGTCTATATTTGTCTAAAATATACAAATTTTCTATATATATGGTTATATTACATTGGAAATTAAGAATAGGATTCGTACGACAACTTAATTTTAAAAAAGGTATGCAAACAGCCCTTTTATCGCCAATAATAGACAAGCTATTCATCGAACAAATTCTATCAATAAGGATTGACCTCGACGTTTTTTTATGATTTCATTATTGTTAACCTTTAAAAAATATGGTTAACAATAAAATGTAATATGGAGGTCTATCAATGAGCAACAGTGAATTAATAGAAAAAAGTAAACGACATCTATGGCTCCCATTTACGCAAATGAAGGATTATGATCGTAATCCGTTAATTATTGAAAGTGGGCAAGGCGTTATCCTAAAAGATACGGAAGGAAAATCCTATTATGATGGTTTTTCATCTGTATGGTTAAACGTACATGGTCATCAAAAAAAAGAATTAAATGAAGCTATTTGTAGTCAATTAGATAAAATTGCACATTCTACACTACTTGGAATGACAAACCAGCCAGCTACTGAATTAGCAGAACAATTAGTACATATTACCCCTGATGGTCTAAATCGTATTTTTTACTCCGATAGTGGTGCAGAAGCTGTTGAAATCGCACTTAAAATGGCCTTTCAGTATTGGAGAAACCAAGGGGTTACAGGTAAAAATAAATTTGTAACGATGAAGGACGGTTATCATGGCGATACAATTGGCGCAGTAAGTGTTGGTGCGGTAGATATTTTCCATCACGTCTACCAGCCACTTACATTTGATAGCATCCCTGTTCCTTTTCCATATGTATATAGACATCCAAGTGGAGACCCTGAAACATGTAAAAATGAGTGCTTACTAGAACTAGAACGTACATTAGATCAGCATCAGGATGAGCTAGCTGCCGTAACAGTCGAATCGATGATGCAAGGAGCAGGAGGAATGCGATTAATGCCTCATGGCTACTTGGCTGGTGTTGAAGCATTGTGTAAGAAATACAACGTTCTACTTATTCTCGATGAAGTAGCTACCGGATTTGGTCGAACAGGGAAAATGTTTGCCTGTGAGCATGAAGATGTAACTCCAGACATTATGATTATCGGAAAAGGTATCACAGGAGGCTATTTACCAATTGCTGCTACTCTCTCAACAGAGCAAATATATGAGGCTTTCTATGATGATTATACAAATATGAAAACATTGTTTCATGGACATTCGTACACTGGAAATCAGTTAGGTTGCGCAGTTGCTCTTGCCAATCTGGACTTATTTAAGAAAGAACAAGTAATTACTCGTGTGCAAGAAAACTCGAAATACCTGTACAGGGAATTAGAATGCTTCAATAAATTAGAACATGTTGGAGATATTAGACAGCTTGGTTTTATGGTAGGAATAGAACTAGTGAAAAATAAGCAAACAAAAGAACCCTTTCCTTTCGAAAAAAGAGTAGGTTATGACGTTTCCTTAAAGATGCGTCAGCTCGGTATGCTAACCCGTCCAGTGGGAGATACGATTGTTTTTATGCCGCCACTATCTAGCAAACGACAGGAATTGCGGGAAATGATAAAAATTATGGAAGCCTCTATTCAACAGATTACAGAAGAAAAATATGCACAATTGGAGACCATAAAAAAATAAAATCTCACATAAACGACTTCTACTACTCTACCTATATAGATCAACCAAGAAACGGAGACAAAAGTATGAAATCAAAGGGATTATTTATTACAGGAACAGATACGGGTATTGGTAAAACATGTATCGGTGCTGGCATTGCCGGTGCATTACACAAACAAGGAATAGATGTTGGCGTTTTTAAGCCCATGTTAAGTGGAGAGAAACGGGAACACCCCCTCAGCGATCCCGCTATTCTGAAGAGATTCTCAGGAGATAGGAATACATTGGAGCAAATTACACCTTATCAATTTAAAGAGCCATTAGCACCATATGTTGCTGCCAAAAGAGAAGATCGGTTGATTTCCCTAGCATCCATTGTCAACGCTTGGAACAGTATTAGAGATACCCATGAATTCTTCATTGTAGAAGGTGCCGGTGGAATTGCCGTTCCATTCGGTGAAAATTATCTTGCTGCCGATGTAGCTAAAGCAATTGGCTTTCCATTGTTAATTGTAGCAAGTATACATCTTGGCACCGTCAATCATACATCGTTAACTGTTCAATTCGCCAAGCATATGGGGCTTGAAATAGCTGGAATTGTTTTAAATGGATTAGATGAAGCCAAACATGGGGCAGCTGAACAAACCAATCCTGGCATTATTGAGGAGCTAACTGGGATTCCTGTCCTTGGCATTCTACCTTGGCTCGATTCGAATAGCCCGAAACACGTGATTGAGCAAACCAAAGTGTCCATACCACTTCAAACATTCTTATAGAGAATTATAATTTGTGGCTAATTTATTAGCCTTAGATGGAATAAACCCTTAATGACAGGTGTGTTGTTACGTTACAGGTTTTTAGACAGGAGGCTTTTAATTGAAGACGCACATACGTGTTCATACCTTAGATTTGACCTTAATAGCTTTGTTTGTAGCATTAATGGGGATTGGAGCAAATATAACCACATGGGTGCCATTTTTGCAAATTGGCGGTGTACCGATAACCTTACAAACATTTTTTTGTTTCTTATCTGGTGCTCTACTTGGTAGCCGTCGGGGGGCGATTTCCATGATCGTATACGTCCTTGTAGGGGTTATCGGTATTCCCGTATTCGCTGGCTTGAAAGGTGGACTAGGTACTATTTTTAGTCCAACCTTTGGCTTTATTATATCGTTTATTGTTACAGCCTATATGGTAGGGAAAGTGATTGAATTTACAAGAAAACCCACTTCCCTTATCTTTGTTATTGCTTCTCTGGTGGGACTTGTATTCAATTACCTAATTGGAACGAATTATATGTATTTTTCTCTAGCATTCTTTATGGATGCTACTGAGAGTATAACTTATAGTAAGGCATGGCTAATCATGCTCGCATACTTACCAGTAGATTTACTGACAATTGGCGCTGCAGCCATGGTAGCACCAAGAATATATGATACGTTTCAGCGAACAAATCCCATAGGAATCAAAACACGAGTAACTAACTAATCTAGCAATTAGGAATAAAACTAGTTAGAAACAGATAAGAAATATTAAAGGAGGCGTACTATGTTAAATTTCAATTCACTAGCAAATGCCGTATTGGAAGGATATGAAATTACAGAGGGAGAGGCCATGCAGATTTTAGAATGTCCGAATGATAAAATTCTAGACTTGCTACATAGTGCCTATCTCATTAGAAAAACGTATTATGGCAATAAAGTAAAATTAAATACGATTATTAATACCAAGTCTGGTGCTTGCCCAGAAAATTGTGGTTATTGTGCTCAATCAAGAGACTCGACAAATCCAATCCAAAAATATCGTATGATGCATAAGGATACCATCGTTCAAGGTGCGGAAAAAGCACACCAACTTCATTCTGGCACTTATTGTATTGTCGCTAGTGGTCGAGGACCAACCACCCGTGAACTAAACCAAGTAACCAGTGCAGTCAAAGAAATAAAAGAAAAATATAATTTAAAAATATGCGCATGTTTAGGTATTCTAAAACCAGGACAAGCCGAACAATTAAAGGAAGCTGGTGTTGATCGATACAACCATAATATCAATACATCAAAAAATCATCATGACAATATAACAACTAGTCACAGCTATCAGGATCGCGTTGCAACTGTCAATAAAGTAAAAGATATTGGGATTTCGCCTTGCTCTGGGGTCATTGTAGGAATGAAGGAGACAAAAGAGGATGTTATCCAAATGGCCATTGCTTTAAAAGAATTAAATGCTGACTCTATTCCTGTTAATTTTCTGCACGCCATGGAGAGGACATTATTAGAGGGGACAGATGAGTTAACTCCTCTTTATTGTCTAAAAGTATTATGTCTATTTCGTTTTATTAATCCTACAAAAGAAATTCGAGTTTCCGGAGGTCGTGAAGTTAATTTAAGAAGCCTTCAACCACTTGGATTATATCCAGCTAACTCCATCTTTATTGGTGATTATCTTACCACAGCCGGGCAGGAAGGAACAAAGGACCACCAAATGCTAAAGGATCTTGGGTTTGAAATTGACTACGAAGGTAGTGAGATACCTATTTAACCTTCAACGTTAACAGTTTGCTTTAAGATATAACGGCTACCCCTACTAGCCTGTTACTTCATCTAATGTCACTTTATACCACAAAGAGACATTAAAATATCCGGAAATTTGACAGCGAAGTAAATTCAATTGTATGAAAATATAGTGTATAAGTCTGATATGATTTATTATTTCTCAAACAATTTTTGTTGTTCTAAATTGATCAAATCATTGGTTTAACTTATGATAAATCAATAATAACAACCGATTATTTCATATATGAATTTATAAAGGGCTAAGATTATTTAATTATTTCATTTTAAACAACAATAGAACTTTTTACCGATATAAAACTTACAATAGTTGTAGTATTATTTCACTAACTTTACAATTTTATGGAGGTACCAGATTCATGTCGAAAAAGATAATTATGCTACTCATCACAATCGTTATTACTGCCCTCATTGTAAGTGGATGTGGCAGTGATAAAAATGAAGCAAAAGATAGTGAAGCAAATGATGCTAAAGAATCAGCCACTACAAAAGAAGACTCAAAAAATGAAGCAAAAGCAGAGGAGGAAACAAAAGAAACAGTACAACAAGAAAGTGATGGTTCAAATGATTTCTCCAAGTTAATTAGCTACATGGAAGAACAAACAGAAGGAACTACGGAAGTGGTTTATGAAAATAATGAACCACAAACACATGAAATGGAAGGTGTAACTGTTTCATTAGATGGTTACTCACTTGTGGAGCTTAAAGATTTCCATACAGATTACGCCATTCCATTCAATGATCAAACAAATGGCGGAGTCATTGTTGCAAAATACACAGTGAAAAATGATACCGACAACGATGCATATTATATGCCATCCTTCTATTTATCTTATACAGGAGCACAGAAATCTTTCAATAATTACCGAGATTTATTACCTGAAGAAGAACAGCTTCCTACAAAGTTGGCTCCATCTAATGACTATGTCATTAAATCAGGGGAAACGATAACTGGTTATTATACTTATCCTTTTGGTGAAGACCAATGGAAGCAAGTGCTTGCAGAATCTACTGCTACAGCAGAAGTCCCTGCACCACAAGCTAAAAAAGATGATTTCTCTTCTACCTTTGGCAAAAAAGGTACGTTTACCTTTAGTCTAAATAAAGAAGGAGCAGAAAAAGTAGAAGATAATAAAGCATTTTACCAAGACAAAGCAACTGCCGGGAATATGGGCGATAAAAAAATGCTAAGTCAAAAAGACGGAATTGGGGAAAGTGAAAAATTAGGTGATATTACGGTTACACTAGATGGTTATCAGTTTACAGAATTTAAACCAAATAAAGAAGAAGCACCACGCTTTGAGGCATTTTCTAATGGAATCGTCTTATTAACCGTGAAATTTAACATTGACAATAAAAGCGATTCTGAGGTTGCACATAGCTCCATTATGTCGAAGTTAACGGTAAATGACGGCTCTCAATATATGCTAAATGAAGGCATGTTACTTAACTATAAATACGATGATATGATTGAATCAGGTAGCGCTGGTGAATTACTCCAAATCTATACGTTAGACCAAGAACAATACGAGAAAATCTGGAAAGATAAATCATTCGAGGTTGAAATCGGACCAATGAAAGACCAAGAGGCAAATGATATATCAAAAGGAAAGAAAGCTACATTTACATTACCAAAATAACACTGGAATATGCGAGTGATGTAGGAAAGTGAGCAGTCTGTTAGGAAAGCTCACTTTCCTTTGAATTAACAAAAACTTACGAATACCCTTCAGTGCTGTTTTTATTATAGAAACACGATGTAGCCTTCGTGTAATTCTTTTTCACTGTTTAAAACGTTTACGCCTTTATCAGTGCTGTAGCTAAAAAAATTACATAAATGAAGTATATTAATCTAGTGAGTTTTTTATTAATTTAAATCGTTCATTGATCATGCCATGAGGGTTTATATTTTTATGTGTAACGGCTTTCGATGAAAAGCTCGCAAAATTTAATCCTGCCCCAAAAATTTGTAAAGCTCCATCAGCCAAGTTCCCTTTTTTTAATGCTTCGATACCATCTTCGATAAAATTATTGCTCTCATCTAAATGGCAATCTGCTATATATTTATCTCCCTCGTGAAATAATTTAAGGTTTTCCAAAATTTGATTAGCTGTTTTTTCTGATATATCGGCATCAATATTCATAAGCATTTCGTTTATAGGCTTAACTAGATTGCCATACAAACTATCATATGCTTCGCAGTAATCATTTATTTTTTCTCTTAGCTCTTTTGCGTTCATAATCTAACCCCCCACTATTAAATTCAATTATAGTATGCTCCGATTCATTTACTTTATCAAAACAACTGCTTAAAATACTTTCCAAAAAAAATCCTCTAAATATTTTCCTATCTACCTTTTCGGTTATCCTTAATTAGAAAGCAGATTATGAATGCAAAAATAACAAGTACAAAAGCAGCCATAAATCCATTATTTATCCCTTTTACCATAGCTTTAGAATATGAACCGGCTTCCGTCAAGACATGTTGACTCGTAGAGAAATTACGAACCGATATCGTCATCACGCCTACCATAATAGCTGCACCAAGTGAAGCAAATACTTGGCGTACAGTATTATTTGCTGCTGTACCATGGCTAACTAATTTCTGAGGTAGCGCATTAATTCCAGCAGTTGCAAGTGGCATCATCGTTAGTCCCATTCCCACCATTCTTAACATATAAAAAAAGATTAGCCACCATATGGTTGTCTCATTCGTTAGAAACATGAATGGGAATGTACCAATGAGGAGAATAGTCATTCCAACAATAGTTAACGTACGAATACCATACCTATCAAATATCTTTCCCGATATGGGAGAAATGATCCCTAAAACAATAGCACCAGGAAGCAGGATTAAACCTGATTGAAGTGCAGAATAGCCAAGTATTTTTTGTGTAAAAATTGGAAGTAGAATTTCAGATCCGATCATTGTCATAAAAATAATAGAGACAATAACCGTTGTTACAGCAAAGGTTCTGCTTTTAAATACACGTAGTTCCAACAAGGGCTCTTTTAATCTAAGTTGTCTTAAAGAGAACATTAATAAGATTACTATCCCTATCACGCAAGTAATCCATACAATTGAATTACTCCACCCTGTATCTCCAGCAAGGCTAATACCATATAACAATGATCCTAAACCAATACAGCTTAATACGAATGATAGAATATCCAACTTCGGTTTTGTTAGGGGAATTACATTTTTAAGTAAATAAAATGCTAAAAATAGATTGATAACAGCCAATGGTAAAACAAAATAAAATAGATACCGCCAATGATAAACGTCAACAATCCACCCAGCTAAAGTTGGACCAATTGCCGGTGAGAAGGCGATAACAATACCAACGAGCCCCATTGCCTCTCCTCGACGATTGGCTGGGAAAACTAAAAACATCAATGTTTGCACTAATGGAATCATTACACCTGATCCAATCGCTTGGATGATCCGTCCAAGCAACAAATGGGAAAACGTGGTGCTTAGCGCACAAATTATTGTCCCCAATATGAAGCTTCCCATTGCAATCAAATATAGTTTTCTACTTTCTATTTGATGTAATAAATAAGCAGAAGCAGGGATTAAAATTCCATTTATGAGCATAAATGAAGTGATTAACCATTGTGCATCATAAGCAGAAACATGTAAATCCTCTATTATTTTAGGGATTGCTGTAACTAATAACGTTTGATTTAAAATAGTTAGAAATGCTCCCATTAATAAAACAACAACAAAGCCAGCTCTATTAAACGGTTTCCCATTAATGTCTACTGGCGGAGAATTAGATTCTTTCATTATTATTCACACCTTTTTACTTTAGTTTATTTTTTTATACTTAAGTATAATTCCATTTATATAGTATAGGTGCTATAATAAAAATGTCAATATATTTTTTAGGAGAAGAAAATACATGGCAAAAGAAAAACAGATTGTTGATGCTGCAAAGTTGTTATTTCAGACCAAAGGTTTCCACTATACCTCTGTTCAAGATATTCTCAAGCATTCAGGAGTTTCCAAAGGGACCTTCTATAATCATTTTTCCTCTAAATCCCAATTAATTCTTTCAATTATTCAAGAAGTCGATGCAAAGGTGGAAGAGCAACAAAAGCAATTATTAATAGAAGGCAATATACATAGTAAACAAACGCTTTATTCACAGCTTCGTGTAAAACACGCCCTTTACAGCTCTGAAAATATTCTAGATCTCTATAATATTGCGTTAGCTGAAAATGATGAAAAGTTGAGTCAATATATGCAGGAGAATCATTATAATGAATTAAACTGGTTAGCCAAACGTTTAATTGATGTCTATGGGATGGAAATTGAGGCAAATGCTATGGACATAGCTACTCATTTTACTGGTGGATTAGGTTATCAGATGCGATATTCTAACCAAATGAACCTAAACACCAATAATTCGTCTATTCTTGACTATAATATTCTTCGATTAGAGAAGAATATAGAGATTACAAAACAAGCTAAACAAATTCTTTTTCCTTTTAACTTTGGGAATTGGAATGAGACGGAAGAATCGATTGCCTGGAAAATCAGGAATCTCCTCGATCAGATTAATCATGACATAAACACGAGGGAAGAAAAGGAATTAATTGATTTTATTTTAGAAGAATGCGAACAACACACACCAATCAGGTGGAGTGTTTGTGAGGGAGCAGTTCGTCAATTACACACGATTGCATCTTCTCTACCTAAAAAAGAGCAACAATATCAAGAAGTAGTTGACCTCATCGTCAGTCAAGCAAGAAAAAATAATCGTTGATATGCAGTGGAAATTATTTTACTCATCAACATAATTATAAGCGCAATTGGTTGAGGCATAACTAAACTAGGTATAGCTAAAGCCGAATAACATTTTATTCTTTCTTCTCATTCTGAGATAGACGCTTTACACTAGCACGGTCTCAGTTAATGCGGCTAACCAAAATTTGCTTAACTGCGTGGATCTTCGGACTCGATCTGTTTCCATAGGGGATTAACTCCCCCTCTTTTAATAGTTATCATCACTATTTCAAAAAATTGAAAGATAAAAATAAAACTCTAAACCACTGTCCGGGTATCACTTTGTATACTCGGATTATGGCTCGGAGTTTTTTTATCTCAATTTATTTTGTCTCTTCCTCATTTCTTTAAAATTCCAGTTTGTAATCTAGAAAACCAAAATAGCTATTAAATGATAAGAGCTTTTCATTTATATTAATTTTCATTTAGCACTTTGATCCCTCTCACAAGATTCCAAATGAAAAAATACACATTTACAATAACAGCGAGAATAGCTACACCTATTAAAATACCGCCATTAACGGTTTGACTTAATTGACTGATCCCTAGTGTTACAGCAATTACAATAATGCAAACAATCGTTATAAATGGAACAAGATGTGCCCACAATGCTTTTATTGCATGGTGCTTTACACTTTTATCGGCAACAAAATAAACAATAATAGGAAAAAGAAATGGGGCAAAAAAGATACTAAAATAGCTGAGCGAGGACAAAATATTATTTGGCTTCATATAAATCACCCTTTTTTTAAAGTTCCTAAACCACTTTACCACAAAGAAGCCATATATAGTCTTACGGTTTTGTAAGGTAGTAGCATCTTTAAGTGGCTCAGTCGTGGAGAATCTGGATTAATTGAATATACACCGCAAGAGGTTGGTCAGAAAATTACGATATAGAATATGATTATGCAGTAATAAAAGTACAACCTATAGGTGATTTTCATGTAGGCGAGGTCACTGGGACACTTAGCATGACAGACCAACGTAATCTAGATTCTGAAACTCTAAGTATCTATGGATATTCAGGAGATTTAATGAGTGAGGATAATCAGATTTCTCAATGGGTAATGTGTGGTTCAGTTTACAATTGGGATCAAAATATGGTTTATTATAAAATTGATACAAATGGTGGACCTAAAGCTGACGATGAGTTGATAACTTTTGTACTCACAATAGCACCTTAGTATCAACTCTATAGATAAAGAAAAGAACCTCATATCAAATAGGTTCTTCATTACACATCATAAATCTTTATGTATAAAACAATATTTTGGAGGTTATGAAGTTTGTTAAGAAAAAGCATGTCTCTTAGTTATTTGATCATATTATTCATTTTTATTGTAGGTTGTACTAACAATGGAAATCAACAAAAAGACCTAAATCAAGATGTCTCGCCAAAAAGATCCACCTAGGAATGGAGGAAAAGAAGGTTATGTAATACAAAAATACGAAACTACTTTTTTATTTGCACCTACTTGGGAAGAGGAATTGTTGGAAAAATATGAAGAGAGTAAATTGGGAATAAGCTATCCAAATGCAATATCTGTTAATTTATCAGATGTAGATATTAATTTAGATGAGATAGAAGTAGGCCAACCAATACGAGTATGATTTGATAGAATATTGGAAAGTTCCCCCCCTAGTGGACATGCTGTTAAGGTTGAAATTATGGAAAAATAAGTACCCCATCCAACTAAGGACGGGGCTTATTTTTTGCTACAATTATTATTGTTCTGTTTCAAGGTAAAAAATACCCCTCATAAAGTGGCGAGAACAGTAGTTCTAATTTAATAAGTGGTATGAGCAATTTCAAAAATGAAAGCCCATAAAGCTACGCCCCCGGCAGGATTCGAACCTGCGACACACGGTTTAGGAAACCTACTAAGTACATTTTATTTGGCGTTAGTTAATTCCAGAATGCCTTTATAATAATGGTTGACAGAGTTTTAAAGGTTTACTTTTAATAAAGTATTTTAGTTTGTTTCGCTTTCCACGTTACCAAAAGTGTGACCACCATTAAAACAGCCCTCACTTTTTTGATATGATCCCCCTATAGTAGACAGTAAAAAGAAAGCACGTTAATCTGTCTACTATAGGGGGATTTTTTGTGGGGAAGAAACGAAAAACTTATAATATTGACTTTAAGAAGAAAGTTGTTAACCTTCATCTCAAAGATGGGATGGGTTATAACACAATAGCTAGAGAAATGAACATTGATAAAAATCAAGTAAGAAGATGGGTAAACCATTTTAATAATGAGGGAACAAAAGGACTTGAGGAAAAACGAGGTAGAGCAGGAGGAGTTGGTCAAGGCAGACCAAGAACTCGTCCTGAAAATCCCGATGAAAAGATCAAACGCTTAGAAGCAGAGAATGAAATGCTAAAAAAGTTTTTAAAGATGTGAAAGGAGGAATGGATGAAGTACCAACATCAAAAAAGTATGAAGTGATCAGAGAAATGTCTAAGGGAACCTATTCGATACAGTTGTTGTGCGAACTAGCTAAGGTATCGAAAAGTGGCTACTACAAATGGATAAAGCGGCAGGAAACACCTAGTGAAAAGCAACTGGAGGACGAAGAAATCAAGAAGAAAATTATGGAATGCCATAAGAAATATAAGGGAATTTACGGATATCGACGAATCCAGATATGGCTAAGGAAGATTTACGGTCTTCTTATCAACCACAAGCGTGTGCAGCGACTTATGAGGGAAATGACTATACAGGCAGTTATCCGAAAGAAAAAGCCGTACTATGGAAAGAAAGAAGCTTATGTCATCTCAGACAACCATTTAAACAGGGATTTTGTGGCCTCCAAGCCAAATGAAAAGTGGGTAACAGATATCACTTACTTGATTTTTAACGGACAAAAACTATACCTGTCTGCTATCAAAGACTTATATAACAGTGAAATTGTTGCCTACCATGTAAGCCGAAGGAATGATCTGAAACTGGTGATGGATACCTTGAAAAAGGCGAAGAAAAAAAGGAATGTAAAAGGAGTCCTTCTGCACAGTGATCAAGGATTCCAGTATACATCCCGTCAATATAACAACTTACTTAAAAAATATCAGATGAAAGCAAGTATGTCCAGGAAGGGAAATTGTTGGGACAATGCCTGTATGGAGAATTTCTTTAGCCACTTCAAAAGTGAGTGTTTCAACTTATATTCATTCAGAACAGGTGAAGAAGTACGGAATGCTGTAAATAAATATATTAGATTCTACAATCATCAACGATTCCAGAAGAAATTAAATAACCTGAGCCCCTATCATTTCAGGACTCAGGTTGCATAAATGTGCTTTTTATTCTTGTCTACTTGACAGGGGTCAGTTCATTTTAGCGAGGGCTATTCTTTTTAATCTATCCATACATCAATAATACTTTCTATGGGTAAATATTGACCTGCTACTTTTATATATTTGTTTTGCCTATCTACACTATCTATCTTCCCTTTAGCATTATAATAGTCGTGATTCATGAAATATTTTAATTCGACAGTTAAATCATTCTTTACAGCCATGTGCAGCTTTAAGTTAATATCTTCTTGTTGTTGTTCATCTATTATAGGCTTCTGTTTACGATCTTGTTCATCCCATATATTATTAAGCATTTCAATATGTTCCGGCATCATTATCGATGACCATTTAATATTACCTCGATCATTTACACTCATTACGCACCCACTCGCTTTCTAACTGATCCAGCTGAAAGGATATTTTCTACCTTAAATGTTCTCACTTTTTTACGGTAGTAACAATAAGCCAGAATACTCTTTTCATTTACTTCAAGCACGCGTATATAACGTTCCGTAACATTGTTATTGCTATCTATATAAAAGATAATGATTTTTTGCTTATTCTCCACAGAACGATTAAGTAATCCTTTCATAATAAGACCACCTTCAGAACGTTTGTTCTTATTATATACGAACTATTGTTCTGTTTCAATGGTAAAATAAAACAAAATAAAGTATAATGAATCATTAAAAGGGACTACTACGTGTATTAAATCGATAATTATATTAAGGAAGCTTTAATAGGAGGGTATAAATGGCATTACAAGAATTATTAAATTCATTTTTTGATTTAGTTAAAGCAACGTTGCCCCTTTTCGGGGTGATAATTGGTGGTTTAATTACATATAGAACACAAACAAAATTACAAGTAAGAAATGAAGTTAAAAAGGAAAGGGTGGAGAAACTAAAAGCTTATAATGAAATTTTACGACTCGAAGCAAATACTCCTCTTGTTCACCCACTTCACCATGACCTTGAAAAGGATCTTGAATGGAAAATATATAAGAATAATGCTAGAAATGTACTATACGAAAATCCCAACTTGTTTGATGAAAAGATTATTGAGAATGTCTTTGAAATAGATGGTATAGCAGAAAAAATTGAAGTGGCCGGTGCAGATTTCGGGGATAAGCAACTATTATATGATAAATATAGTGAAATTATAAAATTTATATATGCTGATTATAAGAAAATCATAAGAAAAATAAGCCCCCAACAGTGAGGGCTATTTTCATTTACTCCAAATCATTCAAGGTAAAAAATAACCCTATGTTGAGGGTTATTTAAGAACTTCAATTACTTGATTTCTCCCTAGTCCGTCTTGAAACACTTGATCCCATGCTTCATTCTTTTGATGAGTCAATTCTACAAGCTCAGTTGCTTTTTTGTCTCCATACTTGTTCAACGTTCCATCTAGTGCTTCTAAGACTTTACCATAGACAGGCGTCTTCTTAAATCTAGAATATACCGATAGCTTAAACGGTTCTTCTTTAATAATAGGCGTACTGTTGTCTTCGGAGTGTTCAATTTTATTTCTTCCATATGATTTATATACATCATAAACTTCTCTGATAACAGGTCCGTAATCCCATGCTAGAAATTTTTCAGGAAACGGCTTGGTTTTATATGATGCAATATATTCCTCGTAAAAGAAAAAAAGGAGTTTCTGCAATTTTAAATGCGTACAACTTATCTTCGTAGTAATTAAATTTGCTACATCTAACGCAGAAATTTGATCATCTTCAGAAATAAACTTTTTAAATGAGTCTAAGTCACTTACCGGAAAAACATTTTTGAAAAACATGTCGTACTCAAACACTGATCGCCAGTCTTTTGAATCAGTCTGTAGGTGATGAAATCCGAAAGAAAGATAAGGAAAATTTTGTTTTAAATCACTTGTTATTTGCGAAAATTCTTCAATGCCGTCTATAGATGTATCGCATCTATGAAAAGCGATTCGCCTTCCTTGACTGTAGTCACTATGCAACAATATAAAGTGATGATACATATTTTTTCCTCCTTCTATCCTTTATTATAGATTTCTGGCCAATATGTGTAATCTTTTTTATATATTTCATGTGATTCAAAATTTTTTCTTTCATTATCAGCGCTCCATACTTGAAGTTCCATCGGAAAGTATTTAGCGTCTGACCCCATAAAATAAATATGATATCCTTTATAATTGCCATTTTCTCTATGTTTATGCATAAATCTCTGTTTTTGTTCCTTTAATTTATCGATATATTGTGGCAATTCTTTCATGTTATTACAATAATTTTTATCAATAATCCTAAAGCCTAATAAATCATTTAAGTATTTATTTAACGGAAAACTACCGTTATCATCAAATCGTTTTCTATGTAGCTTTAATAAAATGGAATCATCGCCCTTTATTCTTCCACCTATCTTTTTCCCGACTTCTACTTCTACTCTCTTTACGATATCCTTGTATAGACTCAAAAGACACAACTTATAGTCATCTACATAATTTAGAAAATCCTTTTCAATAAACCCATCAATATTATTTGGGTCTGAGGAACAGATATGTCTGACTTGCACTTTCTTTAAGTTGTAATGTGTTTTACCTACATTTGCCAACCATTTACCAGTGTGTTTTTTATGTTCCTCGTATAAAATATCAACTATTTGTTTATAATCTATAAATGAATAGGCGTTATTCAAAATCATCAACCTTGTTATGATTTAAGATATTATACTAAATATATCACTGAATGCAAATATTTTCTACATATGTGCAAAAAAATCGCTCTATCTAAATTAAGATAAAATAATAATAAATTTGTAAAAGGGAACCAGCTACATCTCTGATTCCCTTCTGTACACCTATTTAATCATTACATACTTACTATTAGCTGTTACGTAATAAATGTGTCCTTTACTATTTTTAACCTTGTATTGATATCCTTTTCCAACCTTAACCTTGTCTACAATCTTAGGGAATCCATATCCTTTTTTGAGGTAACCAACTACGTGCTTATCTGACCAGCTGGGCTTGTTGTAAAATCGTAACTGTCCATTATGTTTGGATTCAACTCGTTTACCAATATAGCTTGCTTTGGGCTTGGATGGCTTGCCCTCACGCATTTTTTGAAGCAATTCAAGGTTTTGATCTTCTGTACCTTTATAACCCTTAATGCCATATTCAGCAGCATATTTCTTACGTGCGCCAAAGCTAGAGTTTTTACCAATGCTTTTAAGGTAATCCACAATAGAGCCATTAGTAACTGTTTCAGAGCCCACTTGTTGGTTAGGTGCTTCAACTGTTCCTCTAGCATCCTCAATACCATCTATAAATGTACTCCACATATTCAGCAGTAAATGAGGACAGTTTTTCCCCGACCAATGCTTATGTGGTACAACACGTTCAATAGGTATATTATGTTCTTTCATTAGTTGTTTAATTAATTGCTGTGCATTTTTGACCGCTTTTTGAAAGTCTCCGTCACTATTTTCGCATATCTCGATGCCAATTGATTTACGATTTCCAGATCCAGAACCATCACCAGCATGATAAGCACTTTCGTTTGTGGGAATATGTTGGTATACTTCTTTGTCATCTACAGTAAAATGCCAGCCTACAGTCCGACCACCTGCGCCATTGTGCAAGTAACGACTGTGTAGTTCTGCATTTGCTCCCTTGCTTGAATTAGCTGTGTTATGGACAGTGATAAATTGCGGAGTCATGAAAAAACCAGGTCTTTGTTTGACCTGGTTACTTGGGATATAATTTTGTATGATTTTCATCTTACTTCATCCCCTTATCACGTAAGAATTTATCATTATGTTTTCCTTTTTTAGTAACAGGATTGTCTTTAAACCATGCCCATACCGCTACGCCAATTGTAGCTACAGTTGACACTCCTTCATATATTTGTTCTTCGCTAAATGGCAGTGGGTTCCACCCATATAGCATTAATGCCTGATTTGCTAGTAAAATTGCTAATACGACAAGTCTTACAATTGCTTGTTTCATGTTATTTCCTCCCTTTAATTTGCTAAATAAGTCAATAAAAAAACCGCTATGGATATGGCTAATGCCAACCATGACGGTAAATTCTTAAACATATTTTCTCTTTGTTTTACTATGCGTTCAACATCTTCCTTGCTTGCAGTGGATGATATTTCTTTCTTTAAATCATCAATATCTTTTTCGTTTTCCTTGGAGCGATTATAGGCTCCTTTAGCGATGTCATAAGTTTCATTAATCTTATCTTTCATATCTAGCAAGCTGTCCAACTTCCCACTCTGTTCTGCAAGTGACACTTTTACATCCATAAGCACCGTCATGAATTTTTCCATGTCCTCCACTTCCTTTGCTTGGTCTGCCATTCTCGACCCCCTAACCGTAAGAATTATACTCGTATTATATTCTTAACCACTTTTTCACTTTAGGTGGCCAGAGGGCTTCCCCTTTTCAAGCCCTCGCCCCCAAACATAAAAAATAACGCCTACTAAGCGTTTATTAAATCCTCTCTACCTTTTTCAATGAGTGCCTCTTTTACTTTTGGCTTCAATAGATCTGGTACTTCATTATACGTTTTATATTCTGGTCCTTTGATAATGTATTCCACATACAATTTGATTAAATACTCACTCAAGACGACTGACCTCCCAAAATAATTTCTGCTAAATCCATCGTAGCTAAATCGGTTGTTTCTCTTACAATTTCTTCTCTAGATTTTGGTCTATCTTCATACTCCCACTGTTCTGTTTCAAAATTCCATTTCGCTACCTTACCTGGTACAAAACCCGGTATCTCTAATACATTGTTTTCTTTTATTTCTTCTGGATAAATCAATTCCGTATCGAGAAAATAGCCTCGTTCGTCTATTATAGCGACAGTTATTTTTTTACGTATTGGTTTAGCAAATAAAGGAAAAGATATATCGTTATTCGTTAACACATCATCTACTAATAAAAAGCTATCAGAATTATGAAAGACTAATTCCCCTTCTTCTTTTGTTACCTCAATACAATAAGGCAATAAGTCATTAGGTATATAATCACTTAAAGCTGAATGTATATCTGTTATCTTTCCATCATCATCTACATTAAATTGTAAAAACATCATTTCACTCCTAATCATGCATATATAATGTTCTTGTACGCAAAGCAGGAAAACCAGTTGCGTCCCCACTTGTTTTTTCGAATTGGAATCTCAGATAAGTATGGGTATGCCCCGTTATATCTCCTGTCAAAGTAAAATCCTTAATTTTATTATTATGGCTCATAGATATTTCTTTAGATGCTATCACTTCCGAATTCGTCTCCAAAATCACATGCATAAAACCATAAACAATATTTCCGTCTACAACACCTAATGCGGCAGCTCCATCGACTGTCAAATATTTTTTAGATGGTCGGAAAACGTAATAATCAAAATTAAATTTATCTGTAGGATTTCCAGATCCTCCAATATTGAAAGAAAGCCACACTCCATCAAGCCATAATTCACTCGATCTAAATTGCGGAGATGCGCCAAAGACACCTAGATCGATATCTAAGTGTTTTCCGGAAATGGTATCTTTAATGCTTCCACCAGGTAATCCTACTTTACCTGCTTCGACGTCTGCTTTCGCACCTTCTTTAGCTTCGGTGTCTTTGCTGTCAATAATCTGTTTCCTATAGGTATACTCATCTAAATCATTAGCGTCTATTTTGTTTTGAATTTCCTTTTTTAATTCGTTCCATATGTCATGGACTTCTTCCTCGGTGTATTCAATAAAGTCGCCAAGAGTTACCTTTTTGTTAGATTTATCTACAATAGAACGGTCCATTGTATGCACTCTAGCCTCTAAATAAAGCGGTGGATTAAACTTGGTGTCCTTTATTTTGATCGTATCGCCATAACGGATTTTTTTATTTTCTAGTCCTGGTACATGTTCCAGATCAGCTATATCAGCTTCATACTCCACTGTCGCATTAACTCGCTTGTCCAGCTCGTTTTCCGTTAACGTTATAAGTCTTTCTTCTGTCATGTCTTGATCTGTAGACTGTGGTTCGTAATCAGCAATTAAGTGTCTCAATATACCAGTACGTGGATCTCTTATGCCCCATCGATCTAATGCTTCTATATTTTCTACAAACACCTTAAGTTGCGTTCCATCTTCACGTTCAGGTCCATAACCACGTAACGCAGTAACAATATTGTCTGTCTTTTCTCTACGTTTGATATTAATTAAATCAGTACCAAACACAACTTCTCTGCCTTGCCAGTCTCCGATCCTTTCAACCATATCTACGTATCTACCAGTTATTCTGTCATATTCTATTTCAACCCGAAAACGTAATTCAAGATTAAACTCTGTTGCTAATCGTTTTAGAAAAGCAAAAGGATTGGTACGATTTTCAATATCTAATGTTCGGATCCCAACATATTTTATGTCTCCTGGTTCCCAGATGGTATTCTGTAGTGTATCTTTTGCATGTTGGATGTTCGTCTTACTTCCTGTTGACCCTTCATCGATTACCCTAGCTTTACCTAAATCTTCTAAATAACTTGCCTGAGCATAAACTTTAACTTGTCTATTCATCGATTTAAATGCTTCAAAGATGATAAACTCTCTATAATTTCCATCTTCATCAGGTATGATAATTCGATTTCTTTTAGTCAAATGTTCTGAGAATCTCTTATCAGCGAATGTGGTAAATGTATAGGTTTCTAGCTTATCTTTCAACGATTGATGATGGTTGTCCGATATGATATTTTCTTTCGTGATATAATCAAGTAAATTTACATTTTGCCCATCCACAATGTGTATCACAGGTATCACCTCCAAAATTAAAGGAAAAATACACCTCCCTGTCGAATACTGTTGATTGAAGGGAGGTGGATGTTGTGTCTAAAATCGATGTTACAGAAATCGCCAATAGATTGATAGAGCTTCACAAACCCATCGGATCCGAGGAAATCGAAAAACTTGTTAATGAAAAAATTAATGGCAAAGTGATTCCAATCGATAACCTCGGCGGCGAAATAGTGAAGATGGTTGCAGAACTAAATGGAGTAATACGTTCACAAGATTATAAATTTATGATTGATCTTCTTCAGTCGGTGGTTGATAAGTTGGATGAGAACGATTAATTCCATTTTTAACGGAATTCATAAGAATTCCGGCAATGCTTTTTCCGTTTAAAGTTATGGTCGTCGTTCCAACGGCGGCCTTTTGTATAGTTCTCTTCATTTATTCACACCTCCCTATAAAAACGGTGGCCTATATTTAATTTTTGTATTAAAGCTATTAGGGGTTACTGTTAATTGATTACTACCTTTAGCCAACTTAAAAAAGCTTCCTCCGAAGCCTTTTATATCCATACGTGGTTCACCATTTATTAAAATAACTTCATTCACAAAATCAAATACAATTTTATCGCCAAATTCAGCTATATATGGTATCTGATTTGCTCCTAAGTCATTGACTCTATTTGCTTGTAATCGATTAGCGTACATACGAGTGGCAGCGTAATCCTTAAATGTAGCCATATACACAGATGCTTGCCTAATTGGCGCTTGATACTCACTTAGTCGATCTTCGAAAGTCCGAGTGACTTTGTTGTAGGCTGTACCATCTTCACGTAGTTGATAAGCCGTTGCGGTAAACAATGCACCTTGTCTTCTTAATCGCAACCACATACGTGTATTATTAAATCCTTCAAAATCAAACATTAGTTTCTGGCCACCTAAGTAAAATTGAATTTTATTGTAGTAGCCAGATGCAATAGTTTTATCAACAGCTCCTAACGATGCTACTATATTGTTGTTTTCATCTTCCAAAAACAATACGTTTTTGCCTAACTGCCCAGCAAAGTTTAATTGCGTAATATAATGGTCAATTTGAAAGTCTTGTAGGGATTCACTAAATGATGTCTTCTTGCTTGGACCATGCCATCCATTAGGATTAGTTCCGTAATCTGTAACCATCCATTGCCCATTACCAAGTTGAAACTTACCGGCTACAATTCCGCCTAACGGATCATTAAAGGTATGTCCTGCAGCAACGTCACTAAATCCTACAAAATCATCCAGACGCTTGTTAAGTATGCTTGTAAGTTCATCTACTGGCTCGTTCTCATCTACGTCAACTGGTCTACCGACTAAGTTATATTCCTCACCATTTGAAATCAATGCAAACGTAACAGGTTCTAATACCTCTAACTCGATAATTGGCTTCGCCTCGGCAGTTCCTTCATTTTGTACAGTAAATATATCAGATGTAAATCCATGTGATTGTTCCTCGCCGTATTTATAAGGGTCTGGGCAAAATATTGTTAAACTACAGTTATGTTTAAAAGTGTATTCATTGCCTTCATCAGCAAATTCAGGTATACCAAAATAAGTCATATCTGGTTCATCAGGAAAAATGATTGGAACTGCTTCATTAACATCTAAAATTCCGTTTAATTCATCTATTTTCTTCCTGATTTCCTCACGATTTTCACCTCTAACCTGTATTTCAACACTTATTATCCTAGAGGGGCGTTTTTTCCCTGCATAATATACACCAGGCATCTTTGGAACGTCTACAGTAGTTAGTTCATATTCCGCCACACCTCTGCCAGTTATAGAAATAATCCTAAAATATGATTGTAAGTCTATACCATTAAAATTCATAGATTATGTTGCCCCCCTAAATCTATTTTTAACGCCTTCATCTCTATCAATGTTTTCTTTTACAGGTCTCCACAAGACTTCTCCTGCATAATGACCATCTATTAATACCTCTGATGGTTCAATTACAATTTTTTGCTCTCTGTTTATGTTAGCGACTGGCATTTGAACACCTTTTAAAGCATTAGTAACTTGATTTCTAGAACTTGTGTATGCCATTTTTGATGTACCTAATGCCTTTTCTGGAGTAGAGGCCAACATCATACCACTTGATAATTTATCAAGCTCTTTATATACAGATTTTGCATTGTCTTTAATCCCTACAGCTATTCCTTCAGGGATCCATTTACCAACATCGTCCCTCATTAATCTTGATGGAGAATGAATCCTTAAAGCGTTTCTCATGGTGCCTGCCACTCGGTTTGCTATGCTTCTTGCTGTTGACATAACTCGACCACTTCCAGCTCGTAAGCCTTGATTTAATCCAGCCATGGCATTGCTTCCAACTGACCTAAGTTGTCCTTTTGTACGGTTAAACGACGTTACTAATCTTGTCGCTAATATTTTCATTACTCTGGTTTGTGCATTTGCGCCAGACTTCAATCTATTAAACATGTTTTTCATAGATTTTTGAGTGATTTCTGGCAGTTTCTTAAGTGAATTTTCGATAATCTTAACCGATCTGTCATAGCCTTTTGTAATACTTTTAAAGCTTTTATTAGAACTGCGTAAAACAGAATCGAACATCTTTCGAACAGCTTGAATAACCTTTGAAGTACCGTTATTGATGCCTAAGACTAGACCTTCTGTGACGTCAATCCCGATTTTTTTAAACACCCTTGATGGACTATGACTATCCAATGCTTTCTTTGCAGAATTGGCTGTATCATCCGCCATTTTTTCAGAAGCATTTTCTGCTTGTTTAGAACCTTTTTCGATTCCACCTGCCATACCCTCGGGTGCAGATCTTCCGATTGATTCAAAGTTAGCTGATTTTATTTTTTGTGACAGTGATTCTTCCATGCCTGTCACCAAATGACCAACCGCTTCCATAACACCAGATTCTTCTATGCCTAATGACTTACTTAAAGCATTTGTTGCTGTTTCTCCACCTTTTGAGAATGCCTCACTTAAATTCGCTAATTCTTCATCTGACGCATTAACTAGAGCATTTACATGTCCAGCTGATTCGGGACCAGCTTCCCTTAAAGTGTTTAATAAGCCCTCATCCACACCACGTTCAGCTAAGGTAGCAATGTTTTCAGACCATTCGCTTATAATGCGTTGGTTTTCCTGAAGGTTAGTAGTCATTTCTTGCACAGATATTTCCGATTTTTCACTAAGAGTATTAAACATATCTGTTGCTTTCTCTTTGTAACCTTCCCATGCTGATTTCATGGATTCTATTGTTTCCTGTTGTGATTCTGATAGCTCTTCGAATTTGATGATCTGATTTGTAACTCCATTTTGTGTAGCCTCTGTTATAGCCTCCATAGATGCGGTAAACTGTTCTTCGGTTTCTGCTTGTTGATTACCTAAATTAGCTATAGTTTCTTTTAGCTCTTTTTCCTTCTCGTCCAGCTTCTCTACTTCATCTTTATGTTCACTGGCTTTCACGGATCCATCTTCAAGCTTCTGATTCCATTCTTCTCGGAGGTCGTTTGTTTCAGCTAACTTTCCTTCAACCTCTGCTTGTTCTGCTAGGATTTCAGTTAACCTTTCTTGAGCTTCTTGAGCTTTTTCTTGCTCTTTCATTAAATCGATTCTAGCCTGCATCTTTTCGGAAGACATATTCAAAGCGTTCGCTTCAGCATCATAAGCTAGATTTAACCCTTCTACAGACCCATTAAGTTGTTCGATGTAGGAATTGAGCATTTCCTTCTCTGCTGCTGACTTGTTTTCTTTTGCTGCCAAGTCCTCAACTTTACTTGCCAATTCTTCATTAGCTTTAGCCGCCGCTTTCGTTTCACTCTGATTCTTCTTGTAAGCTTCTGCGGATTGCTCCACCTCGTTATTTAATGAATCCACAGAATCGGTCATTTTTTCGGTTTCCTCAGTAAGTCTTTCTCCTTCTTCGGTTGCTTTATTAAACCATTTAACTATACCTACAACAGCACCAGCCAAAGCACCTATACCAGCTGTTACCCAACCGACTGGACCCATCATAAACTTTAGTGCTTTTCCAAGAGTTCTTGAAGCTGCTGCTCCTGCTGTTTTGGCAAGGGTACTCAACTTAATTTGTTTTGTAAGTAATAATTCCGCTTGCGTTGCTGTTACTAACATCACAGTCCTTGCTTTCCCAGCCACTGTTGAAGCTTTTTCAGCAACCGTGTTTGTAAGATGTGATGCTGTGTTTTTCTTTATCGCCATTGTATAAAGTTTTTTTACGGCAGTTACTGCTATCGTGACAGCTTTCGATGCTTTTAACGCATCAGTTGTCTTATTTATTACTACATGTATCGCAAATGCCGTGGCCATTCCCATCAACACTGGAGACAATTTCTTTATAACTGGTATTGTTGCACTTACCACATTTCCAAAAGCTTTAAAAAACGGAACAGTTGCTTCTATCGCTCCTTGAATCACCTTGAATGATGCGTTAACTATACCCTTTAAACTATCAATGTTTTCCGCTATGTCCTTGCCCGTAACTTCTCTTGATAGTTTGTTAAAAGAATCAATAATATTCGCTATACCTCTAGCAGCTGCATTCTTTAAGTTTCCAAGTGATGTAGCTATGCCTAAGGTGTTTTCCTTAGCTAGTTTTGCCATGTCTCCAGTACCGGTACCAATTTCAATTAATTTGTCATTAAATTCATCAATAGTAATCGATCCATCTTGTAACGCCTTATACAAATCATTCTTAGCACTTTTTCCAGCGAATCCAAAGGATTCAGCTATTTTTACTAATCCAACGTCCATGGTTTCGGATAATGTTTGCCACGTATCCATTTCTACTTTTCCTGTTTGTAGAACCTTAAGATATTGTTCTGTACCTCGTTGGGCATCGGCCGCACTAGAACCCGAACCTAATAATGCGTTGTTGAGAGCTAATGCAGTATCTGTTGCCTTATCCATATCATCAAAAGACGTATACATTCGTTGCGCTGTAGAAGATATTTCGTCCAGTTTAGTTGGCAACCCATCTATTCCATCTGACAGTTTCTCCATGGCACGTTCAGAATCTTCAGCAGAGACACCTAGTGCTTGTAAAACTTTAGGGAACTGGTTAAGCGTATCAAAACGACTTATTGCATCATCCATCGATGCTTTTAAAGTTTGAAATGCTGCAGCACCAATTGCTACAAGCCCAAGTGCTGTGGCAAACTTTTTAATGTTTCCACTTGCTTTAGTTGATTCTTTCCCAACATCTTTCAAGCTATCTTCCGCTGTTCCGACTCCTTTTCCTGCGTCATTACCAGCAGTTTCTAAGTTGTCTAGACTTTTTGATGCAACATCAACCTGTTTTCCATCTACTTCTATTGCAATTTTAATGCTTCCATCTGCACCCACCTAATCCACCTCCTCCCACTCTTCGTTATCTTCTAGCGCATAAACCTTTTGTAGTTCACGCATGGCTTTTTTGTATTCGGTCGACTCATCTTGGCTCGGCTCCCACATTCTGATCTGGATAATGCGTTGCATAAATGTGTCAGAAGGTAATCCACTCAATAATGCTTGAAATTCGTGCCAGTGTAATTTACCTTGTTGCTCAAATAAGTTCATATTGTAGGCTTGTTTAAACGAAGCAAAGATATATTTGGCATCTTTATCTAAGTTAATAAAGTTTTTCTCTTCTTCCTCTTTCATAGGTAATGGATTACCTAATCTGTCATATTCAATCGGTTTTTTGCTTTCAATCTTGATAAATTCCTCATAGATGTAATTCCATAAATTTATAGCTTTTTCACCTTTGAATGTTGTTTCGTTTAAGAGCAAGGCAAGACATATTTCAGCCTTTTCGTGTTCTCTAAGGGCTTTATCATCAAGTTGATCAAACACATCCAGAACGTTGTCAAAAGATAAATCTATAGCATACTCATTTCCTTCATATACAAAAGAAGTGACTAAAGGGTCGTTCAACCGCATTTAATCACCTACTTCTTTTTAGCTTTTTTGTTTAAGGCTTCGTTTTTCTTTTCTTCGATTTGCTCTGAACGTTCTGCTTCTTGCTCGTCTATCTTTTTAGCAATAGCAAGCCCGACAACATTCAAGGCTTTTTCTAGTGCTATGATGTCAGGATATTTTTTGTAGATTTTCTTGAATTGGCCATCTCCAAAGATAATGTCGTATTGAGCTGCGATAAATTCTTTGTTTACATCCAAGGCTGCATCTACTGTTTTGATATCTATATTCTCTACCTCAACGTCATCCGGGAAATGGATATGTTTTGCCTTTTCCTGTGCTTCCTTTAGCTTTTCTTGAGCTAGTTCTTCAACATTGAAGAATCGTCTTAAATTTTCTAATGAACTGTCAAACCATAATCCGACTTCGCCGATTTTTACAGGGAATCCAGTCCTGTTAATATCTATTTTCACTTCTTGAGTCATTACGATGTCCTCCTTATACATAAATAGAGACGCCTATATTAGACGCCTCTACTGATATTTATGTTAGTTCAACAATAGCCCCATCTGTAGTTGGTTCGACATTGTTAACAGATGGGGTAGTTACTCCCCCGGTGTCGTTAAGTCTGTTTTTTTTGGTAGTGAGTCAAATCGAATATTACAGCTAAATGTTTCATACGCACTTGCATCGCCTGCACCTGCTACAATTGCAGATACAGTTGCCCTTCCAACCCATTCCGTATTACCATCAGCAGACACGACTTTATGCCATATTTTCCGACCATCACCAGTTTTGTACTTTAAGCTTGCAATTAATGCTTGTGCTGGATCTTCTGGATCATAAAACCCTTCGGGTGTGTAAGCTCCTGCTACAGAAATAACATCTGTTTCCGGCGTACCATCTCCATCATAGAATGCGGTCTCTTCTGTTCCTTCCTGTGTGTCATCTCCAATGGTTGAAATGTATTTAGCTAATTCTAGCCATTCTGTTCCCGGTTCTTCTGTTCCTGGTACGTACTCTTGAACAAAGTGTCCGCGTAATGCGTTTTTCTTTCTTGCGAAAAATTGAATATTAAGTGGCAAAAAATTTGGTTCCTTTTGTTTCTCCATTTTCTATTCCTCCTCTTTGAATACAGTTATATTTGCTTGCACATTCAATAAAAAAACAAACCATCCTTGTTCATCAGCATTATTGATGAACGGTTTGTTAGTAATGATTAATTCTTCAAATTCAAAGCTATTATCTTGGCTTTCTAGTTCTGTGAGATTCTCTAGTTCAGTCTGTATAGCCCAAAGTGATTGGTGTATCTTACTTTGCACCTTAGATTTCATGGCTATTTCATAATTAAGTTGTTGGTCTGTGGTGCCATCCATGTACTGCGTGACAATTTGTGAGCCTGGTAATGGATATAACACCAGCGATTCATCAGCACCTAGATATCCCATTTTACTCTCAATCGGCAACTGATCAATTGAGTTAATACGTTCATTAAGCCGTTGCATAAAATCCATTACCAATCAGCTCCTTTTTTAAATGCATCAATCCATGATGACATAAAGAGACGTTTTGCTTTCATATCCCATCTTGGACCCGTACCTGGTGTAGTGTAGTTGTACATGGGTAAATAAAATAACCTTGCAGCATATGGCATGTTGTAATTGATTCCTTTTCCGTCAATATCAACTGTTGCACTTTGCCTTAAAATCCCTTCATCCATTGGTACAAACGGATTCATATCTGCCAGTGCTTGGTTAGCAAAAGCGTATCTACCATGCTTCACGTTATTTTGACTGATCTTTTTTCTGGCTCCACTTAAATTAATGTCAACCCGAACCATCAGACCACCTCTAACTCATACGAATAGATGGTTTTAGAGTAGGCTTCATAAATCGGAATAACCTTGGTTAACTTGTGGTCAATTCCATCAAAACGAAGCACAGATTCAGCTTTAAATGCTGGTAGTGGTGTTGTAATGCCCTCATAGCAAAAAACAACCGCATTATATAGCAGTTGCTTTCCGGATGCGCTAGAGCTGTACTCCGCACCTCTATCTATCCTACAATGATTTATTTTTACTGGATCTGCATACTCTGGTTCAGACCAATCGTTTTCTCCTAAATACTCTTTATACAAAAAAGAGTCAATACAAAAATCTAGTGGAGGTTTGGGCATTACCATGTCTTCACCCCTACACCAGCATAAAGCAATCCAGTTCCTTCTAGATAAATAAAGATATCCTCGGCTATTAACGGTTTACTCTCATTAGAACCGTTCGGTTTATAACGACTAGCATTAGATACGCTTGTTCGTCCAGCAGAGAACGTCTGTGGTGCGTTATTGATAGATTCGAAGGTTGTTGCACCTAATTCATGAAAGTACTCAATCTGACTGCATAGGCCAAGCTTAAATTGACGTACACGCCATTTATTATCCTTTTCAATGTCATATCGTTTGTAGAAATGACTTGTTAAGTTATCTAGTATTGCTGATGCTTTTGGCAATAACTTGGTGAACTCAACATTATTAATGTCAATAGCCTTTTCGGTTAACTCTTCAAATTCTTGAAATGTGAGATAGGCCATAATCTCCCCCTCCTAACAAAAAAGAGGAAGACTACTTGTCCTCCCCCTTGTTATTCCTTTTATCAATTCTTTCTAAAAACTTACCATCCCATTTTTGAAGATTGGTAATTGCTTCGTTTCCTCGTTTAACTGTCATAGTAACCTCTTGCCCAGGTCGATAGATTGTATGACTATACTTGTCCTTAAATGATTTCAAAACCTTGTATTTAGCCATTCACATCACCTTACCCTACTGGCACAGTTACAGTAACATCACAACTAGCTGTGAAACTACCATCGTTCGTGGTCACAGTAATCGTTGCACTACCTTCAGCTACAGCAGTAACTAACCCATTACTATCAACCGTCGCAACAGCTTCATCACTAGATGACCATGTAACCCCTTTGTCTGTTGCGTTGGATGGTGAAATAGTTTCGGTCAACTGTTGAGTTGCTCCTTCTTCCACTTCTGCTGTTGCAGGATCAACGCTTACACCCGTAACTGCTATTGGTAGTGTTTGGAATGCAGGAATATCCACCTTTGCACTTTCTTGATCCTCAACTACTCTAGTTACTTGGTATTCTCCTGCTGCTACACTTGTGTCTGGACCCACCCCTGTGATTTCAAGAGGGCTTACACCCTCCAAAACCACATTTTCGCCTTTATAAATTCTAAATGTATCTGGCATTATATCACTCCTCTATTTTCATGTAAGTTCAATGACTGCCCCGTCAGTCGTTGGCGTGACATTGTTAATATCGGGGTTGGTTACTCCCCCGCCGCACCATCAGTTACTTTGATAACTGCCTTTTTGTTAGCAGGAAGGATAAACTCCCCTGCTTTACCAGCACCTTGGAATGCTACACCGTCAAAGTCCTCTGATTCGATTGTGCGTGCTGTGTTAATACCAGTGAACTGTTTACCAACACCAACAATAGAGGTATAAGCATATTCTCCATCTTGGAATTTTGTTTCTGGAACTTTCTTAATAGCAAAATCCTTGAATTGTAAAATGTTGTTAGTATCAACATTTGCACCAGAACGTTTTGCAGTAGTTGTAATTGGGTGGTCAACAATCGCATTATAAAGAGCTGGTTTAACCCACGCCATCTTAGTGCCAATAGCTTCCATGTTCGTGTAAGCTTCGTTCAAGTCATTGAACAGTTTCAATACTGCATCACTTGATAGATCAGCTAACGTCATTGCTTGGTCTGCATTTTGAGAAATAAATAAACCGCCTTTATTGTCAAACTTCTGAACCTTAGCCTGTGCTTGCAATTCTGAACGGTCTGCAATCGTTGCTTGGAAGTCATTATTAACCGTGTGACGGTCAATTCCTTCATGATAAGTCCATTCCCAAGTATAAGGAACATCTGTGTCTGTATAGATGATTTCTTGACGTTCTCCAAAACGACTAGATTTACCTGTTCCTGTACCAAAACCTACATTTGCATCTTTGTTGTACTCTGTTCCAATAACTACTGGAATATCACTTGTTTTGATAGAGAAAGCTGTTTTATTGTGCGTAACACCGTCTAATGCCTCCAGACCACCACCAAAAAACTCTGAAAAATATGCTTGTTTTTGATATACAGCTTGTAATAATTCTTTGAATTGCTTTTGATAACTGCGTACTGCTTGATTATTGTTTTCTCCTGCCATTTTTACATTCCCTCTTTCTTTTAATTGTATTTTGCTAGTTTTGCAGCAAACGGATCATCATTCCCTGCGTTGTTTCCACCGTTGGGATTGCCTGGATTGACAATTTGTGGTGAATTTGGTGCTGGTTCATCTGATTCAAACAAAAATGGACTAGTTTCTTTAATCGTTTTTAATTGGTCGTCAAAGCCTTTAAGTGTGTCACCATCCAACTTGATTGTGTCCATATCTAATAAAGACTTGATAGCTTTCAATGAGTGAGAAACGTCATCATCCTTACCTTTTTTAGGATTAGCACTTCCTAACGCTTTTTCAATAGCATGATTAAATGCTTGTTGCTCAAGTTTCTCCTCATACTCTGTCTTAGTTGTCTCATTTTGTTGCTTCAATTCATCAATCTTCGCTGTTAATTCCTCATTGTCTTTAGCTTTTTCACCAAGTTCTTCAAGCTGTGTATCTCGGTCAGCGATTTGTTGCTTGTAATCTTCAATCTGACTTTCGAGGCCGTCTACTTTGTCAGCTTTTTCCTTGATTGAATTTACTACTTTGCCATGGCTGGTCATTACCTTATCAATCTGTTCATCTGACAAACCTAATTCTTTTAATTCCTCTCTATTCATCTTTCATTCCTCCTACATTTGTTAACGCAGTAAAGTCTGCGATGGATTAGCCATTTAACGCATGGCTGCGATTTAATGCATAATAAATAAGCCTTTTAATGACATGCTAAGGTCAAGCCAATATATGGCCATCAAGATACAGGATCACGCTCCTTTATAAGAAAATCCCTCTAGCAACGTGTCTAAAGGTGTATATACCTTTTCTCGCTTATAATTACGACTTAAATACTTAGCATTCTCTGCTAAGTGGTCACGCATAGCCTTTTGACGTCTACGCACCATCTGTTTCCAATGACCAGCCTTATCACTTCCTAATTCCTCAGCAACCATAAGATTTTTCTTGTACTTAACAATCTCTCTTTCAATGCGACGCTGTGTATCTCTTGCTTTCGCTACCTTTTTGTTTAATTCATCGTCATAATTAGGTTGATTATTCTTATTCACTCCCGGAACAAAAGGTATATGCAAATGACGACAATTAACTCCTCGATGCCCACCAGCTGTTCCGTATTCAGCTCCCCAATAAGGGTCATATATAGATTTATATTTACTGTCAGCTGGTATCTCGCTTGGACGCCTTAAATCTACAACATACCCTTGTATAATTGAACACTGATTACGAGCCCCTGCATGACTTGTAACAAGAACCGTATGAACGTCATATTCAGCCATACGCTCGGTTCTTAGCTCATTATAGGTATTGCCAAGGGTAGACTTTAAAACAGTTCGTGTGTAGCCTTCTAGGCTCCACGTATGACCGCCTTTATCTGTTAAAGTGGTACGAATCCCCTTTTGTGCCAAGTCTGTTATAGCCCTCTCAAGTGATTGCTCAAACGTATAAACACCTGTGTTAAACATAGCTGATGTTTTATTCAACACTCTTTGGTAGGCTAATTGCGCTACACCTATACCATATTGTGTCGTGATAAGAGTTTGATTAACATAATTATCTATTTCACTCCACGCTTGGTTATTATATGCCTGCATGACAGTGTCCAGATTGTTTGGCATAGGCTTTGTGCTGTATGGCATAGCCTTATCTATATCTTGCACGATGCCTAAGCCAGTCTCTTCAAACATTCTCTTAATCTCTGGCTCTGCAACGTTAGTGACTTTGGATAACAGCTTTACAACCTCATTGTTGAATAAACGCAACTCATTTAACTTTTGCGCTTGCCATTCCGTTATATCGCTTGACCCCTTATTCAATCGCCTAGCAAGAATGCGTATTATCTCGCCCTCTAATGAGTTATATAGATAGGCCATGTTGCTGGACCAAATATCTAGTTGTGTTGGAGTGATCATTTAGTACACCTCTGTTTTTATAACAACTTCACTACTCAAAGGTGCACGTTTGATCCAATACCTTCCGTATATGCCATATTGACATTTTGGTTTCACATAATACCATTTTCCGCCTTTAAAGGAACGATAAAATCTAAGCTTACTAAGATAGTATTTAATTTCCCAAATTAGTCGCTTCATTTAATCACTCCCCAGCACCAAATAGGTTGTTATTAGCTTGATTATCCATTTCAGAAGCATCCATTCCCATTTCCTCTGCTCGAATCTCTTTTACCCATTGCTCAGCTGTATCTTTTGGCACTTTAAATATACGTTGGATAATCTCAACAGTAGGAATAACACCAAATGTCTTAGCCTTGCCATAAAAGTCTAGCAATGCTGTTCTATCTTGGAACACACCATCATCAAAATCGACACCAATGTGTTCCGCTGTCGGAATCTCACCATTGAATAGTGGCTCACCATTCCATGTGGTAGCTTTGGCTAGTTCTAGAGTAGAAATAACAAGTCCTTTAATAAACTGCTCTACCTCATACACATGGTCATTCCTTGTACGATAAGTTAGGCTGTTTTCACTAACCACCTCGGTTGCTGTTTTAACAGATTGTCCATCAAAAGAGAACGTACCAACAGATAGCTTAAGTTCCATTTCAAGTGTTCTTAGCGATTGATTTATTGCTGATATATATTGTTCAGTCCGAATGTCGCTAGTTACATCTTTCACCGGTTCTTTCCCATCGCCCATATGGGCTGATTTATATACATTGACATCTGGATCAAACACTTGTTTAGGAGGATTGCCAGCTTCATCCGGTATCGTGCTTAACATCTGGTCACTTACGAATACAGTACGCTGTCCCATCTTGATCTCCCACCAGAATTGATCATGTGTATCATTAATTTTGGTTAGTGTTGAAATAGAATTATCCGCAATCCCCAACCCTAATGGACTATGAGGATTGATGTTATTAAACCCAGATGGCTTGAGATAGTTAAAATTCGTTCTTGTGAGCTTTCTAATTGGTGTTTTTTCCTGTAACCCTTCATGCAGCTCACTCAATGGTACACGCTTGCCTATTTCAGCTTTATTATTCGATTTATAAAGTTCGTTGGTAATCAAGTATACATTCTCGTTATTCTCACCTTTAGCCCACTCATGAAACTCTAGCAAAGTGTAATAGATGGTCTTATCATTCTCAATCTTTGTTGTAACAGACTTCATAACTCCTTCCGATATGCCATTACTGTTGCTTCGTAAAGGATAGAATGCATTCGCCAATGCCCAAGAGAATTCCATCTCTCCTGTTGATTGATCCACATATGGTCTTACTGTTAAACCACCCAAAGCAAAGGTAGGTTCTAAGTAGTCTGCTAAGTTCTTTATGAATCTATTATGCTGAAATACATGTTGGATATAATCATTAGCAGAATGAAATGTATTGTTTTTATCTTTCTCGTCTGCATCCGATACAACGACACTACATTGCTCGTTAAATACAAGGCCAGCTAGAACATCAGCGCTTAATTTACGCATGTTGAGTGGCATGTAATCACGCTCTCTTAATTCTCCATCTGAATTGATATATTCTACTTTTGGATAATCCCCTGCGTACTGTCTCATGTTTCGCTCAATCCTAGCTAACTCTGCTGGATCTATATTCACTTTAGGATGGTCATTGATTGTCTTAAGCATTTGTCCTGACAAAGCATATCCTCCTCTCTTGAATAGGTTTTTAATGCGCTGGATAAGGTCCACATCTTCACCTCCTAGACTTTTAACCTAAAGTCACGTGCATTCGATAGACATAAATAAATGAATTGGTCACAAGTATGGTCATCCTCTTTTATAACTTCTGGATTGTCACTGTTTATAGTTTCCTCTTTCCATGAGAATTTCTTATGTTCTTCAATGAAAATGTCATTACTATCCGCATGCTTCATTCCTGTAGGATACGGATTTTTAAGATAATAAAAACGACCTTGTGCTAAAAGGTCGATAGGGTAGTCGATCATATCCACTTTCTTTTTCTTTGCTACAGGCTCTAAATGTTGTCGATAATCTTTATAATATTGGTTCCTTAAAGCTCCCTCAGCACTATCAATGGTACGCTTCATTATCCTAGCACCACGCCAATATTCTTGTGTAGATGTTTTTGTTATAAATTCATTTAAGTCTTTAGACAAATCGCTAGGCGCTTTTTTATTTGCTTTACCTGCTGGGCTGTAGTAGTAGGTATTCAACAGGATAACTTTCCCTTTAGCCGTCAACCCGTAACAACCGTGAGTGGTAGCTGATTGAGAATGTCCACCATCTGTAGAATAATACAAAGCTATTATCCTATCATCTGAAGGTAACTCTTTTAATTCGTTAAACAGATTCATATTATATACGTTTGTTCCAAGTCCAACAGGCTCACCCAAGTAAATGTAACGGTAATAGTCATAATCATTCTGCCTGATACGTTCAATGTCTGCTAACATCTGCTCTGTAACAAATCCTAGTTCGTCATCAAGATAACTAGATTGATGTACCAGGTACTCATCTTCTCCAACCATTCCATCTGCCCATTCATTAATCCAGTGATATGGGTTTCTAGGTGGGTTGTAAGACCAGAAGAACTGAACAAACTTTGCTAATTCATGCTTTTGGCGCATAAATGTAACATTTGATTGATCGAAATCTTCTTGACTGCCAAACTCTGCTGCTTCTTCATACCAAACAGCAATAATATCCTCAATATCATTTGATTTTAACTTTTGAAAATCATCTTGCCCATAAAAATAAAATGTAGATCCAGTTTTTTTATGCGTTATTTTAAATGGTGATACAGTAGGCTTAAAACGATTACTCATACCAAAGAGTTTTATTGCCCATTGAATCTTGTTAAAAACAGAGTCACGAATTGTATTGCCAACTTTACGAATAACAACTACATTAGCTTTTTCACCCCTCAGGATGTACATAAGCATCATAAATACAAGTTTTAGAGCAATAACCGATGATTTAAAAGAGTTACGCCCACCTTTTAGAATGTTATAAGGTTTATTTGACGTCCATACGTCTTTAAAGTGTGGGTTAATGTTTTTCTGCACATTAAATACTATTCTTTTCTTACTCATCATTATCGCTCCACTCATCGACAATGACGATTTCTTCTAACTCTTCTTCTGTATGTTCTTTTGTTATTCGTTCTGATTCTGCTTTCGTTTTATCAATAGTAGCCCTTATTTTCTCTATTTCTAACAATCTATAATCATCGGCATGGGCCATTTCATAAAACTGTTTTAGCATGCTTCGCAATTCACCCATAGCACGACTTTGAGAATTTAAAAAATTCGCTTGTTTATCCCAAGCGAATTGTAATTCGTATTCTTCTTCAATTGGAACCTGCTTTACTTCCTCACCCATAGGAATGACCTCGTACTTTGATTTCTTTAGTTCCTTTGTCAAATCATCCTTGTTCTCTACATGCATAATCTGTTGCGCTCTCACAATTTGAGCGAACTGCATCTTAATGTTCATCCAAAGGATATCTAATGGAGAAATACTATCAATATCATTCACTATATCCAGCGTTTCTTCTGGTAGGTATTTAGCAAATAAACCGTGAGTGACAGCATTGCTATTGTTTTGCGGAGCGCCACCTTTATTGCCTAATGCGTTTTTATTACCAGGTTGACCACCTTTTTTTGTGTGCACACTTTTTTCTTTGGGTGCACCCTTATTTCGTTCCCAACCATGCCTGCGTTTCCATGACTTTACTGTATTAATTGATACTCCATGTTTAGCAGCAATGTCTTTATATTTCATGCCTTTTATATAATCTTTTTCAGCTAGTTTATGAGTTTCTGCCACTACATCATCACCCACCCCCATATATATTCGAGTTGTTTTGTAATATAAAAAAGCACCCATTAGGATGCTCTTATTGTTTTTGTTCTAATAATTTATAGATTTCTTCTATTTTCTTTTTGAGTGTATCTTCCCTATAATGATTAGTGTCTTTTTGATTATCGAATAGTAGAGTTTGCCCATCTTCGAGAAATATTTCTAACTGTAAGGCATGACGGTCGGTCAATCTCAATTCATAAGATAAAATTCTACTATGTTGCCATATTTGTGTATTAATAGTTTTTGAAAATGATACTTTCGCTATCTTTGTTTTAGTGAAAAAATAAAAACATTCTAATCCTTTTTCTGTAAAAATTCCTTTCGGATAAAATACTTCATGATCTGTTATAAATGATGATTTTACAGTGTCATGAAAATAATCATCCACCAAGTTTTTATTAGTTTCAGAGAATTCTACTTGATGCAGATTATTCATTACCTCTACATAATCTAAACTCATTACAACACCCCCTTCCAACGATAAGTTTCGCCAAAAGAGGACTATTATCCTGCATAAATTGTCATTTCGTGTAAAAAAACAGCACCCAAGCCCTCGCTAAACTTGGATGCACCATTTACATATCCTAGTACAATATATCGTAACCGATCACTCACTGACCCCAGGTAATCAATGAGCGTATAATCCGACAGGATTATTATTTCATGTCGTGCAATGACAAACGACCGATACCTGAACGGACTATATATAGTGTTAGAACGGGAGATTGTTGCCTCACCGACCTCCCTTCCAGTTTATCACGCTGAATTTTTATCCAACAAATCGAGCAAGAAGTGGCATTTTTGGCATATTTGGCACAGCATATCTTCTTTCATTGCTCTGATCTTATTTCTGTTTATTCCTAAATGATCTGCAATAGAACGGTAGCTCATACCTTCCATCATGCAATCGAGAATAATTTGATGTTGTTCATCCTCTAGGTAATCTACCATTATTTCTATAGTCAAAACCTTTTCTTTATATTCCTTCCATCGGTTATACAACCTAGTTTCTCTAGCATCCATTTCATCAATTTCTTTAGGACTTTTAATATTTACATTTGGTTTAGGCATAGCAGCTTCAATTCCATATTGAGCTACTCCCACCGATTTTATGCTTATTCCCTTTACTCCCCACAAAATATCATGTAATCTGTCCATTTCCTTCTTTCTCCAATGGTATTGATAAATTAGATTTTCTACTTGTTTTTTGTTCATTAAACCCAGCCCCCACTTTGAATAATGATTGTACATAATCGCTCCGTTTTACAGGAGATAGTGCGCCCACTCGTTTATCTTTTCTGTATTCACTGACTTTCCATTGATACATTACAGCCACACCAAACTTGCGAAAAATAGAGCCAATGTAATTGCGAATACGAAAGCCATATTATCTTGTAATTTTTTATCTTCTTTCTCTCCGACTATTCCTAATAAGCTAACAACAATAATAATTAATCCAATAATTTGAAATGCTAATATCATATTGATTCCTCCCACTCGGTTGCAAAAATCGATTAAATTTGTAAAATAGTTGCAACGATATAAAAAGGACACCAAACGCAGCTTAATGCTGTCATTCAGTGCCCTGGTTGTTCCAGTAGCTTGTTATTTAATTTTATGTCTTTCTGCTTTAAACAATAATTCCATTTGATTTCTATCAGCTTTAATCCATTCGCCATAAGAAAATCCGCAATCAAGACACTGATAATCCATATACCAATAACCCTCTTTGCTATTTATTCCTTGGCTACAACAACTTCTTACGACTTTCCCATTGTGACTACAAAACAATTGTTTGATTCTAGCTTTAAAACTTACATGCAATTTCATTTTATTAAGCCCCTCACTTAGTATACTTAACCTCATACCTACCAAGCTTGCCATCTTGCCACTTCTGAATAACCTCACCAAACCCCGTTGGAGGCTTATCCATTTTTTCTAGTTTCCCTTGAACAACTCGATAGACTGCATCCTCATTCAAATCCACAGTTGCTTTTGATTCTTTCATGACCTAACCCCCACTTTTTAAAATAGAGCCAATCTGAGCGTTTCTATTAATTAAATGAGTAAAACTATTAACCTGTTATAAAAACGCCCAAAATCGACACGTACGTTCTAAATTTGATGTAATTCAACCTTTATTCTTGGATTATCTTTATCAACTTCAAAATGATGATTGATATTCCCGATCTGTTTCCAACCGTCATTCTTAATGATTTTTGCTTTAACAAGCCCATCTAGTATAAATTTTGTTCCAGCAGCTATATTGTCTTTATCCTTTCGCATATCTTTGCAATACCAGGTAATATCAACATCGGTTCGCTCTAACTTAGGAAGCTTTCTAGCATGCAACATGACTAATGCTGTATAATCCTTTTTCATGTTTGCATAAGCGATTGGATGTGATTTACTAGCTTTTATGATTTCGTTCAGTGTTGGCAATGTGCCAGGTATCGTAAATTCAAGCATTTTCAATCAACCAATTTCCGTTAAATAATTCTTCCCAGCTGAACCGACCAAAGTATGACAAAGGATCTGTTCCTTTTAATTCAAGTTGAGATCCATCTGCTGGATCAATAAAATATACCTGTTTGCCATCATTTCTTCTCGCATTCATGGCTTCATCAAATGTTACATAGTTCGGTTCAATCCTCCACAATGCATTAAGAATTTTAGGTTCCATTGCTACTATGCCTTGCGGATAATCCACATATTCTAAATTTCCATTTAAAGCTTTAGTTATTTTTATATTTGAATCTTGACTAATGGCGATCTCTCTAACTTTTAAGCTATTCATCATTTCACCAGCAGTAAGCCATGTTTCTTCACTCATGTTTATTACCCCCTCAACCATTCCAGATAGGTTTTATATTGTGTTCTTTGCAGTATTCGTAATAATCACCTTGCATCGCATCTGCTAAACCGTACATTTCAGCGAAGATAGGATTCCATTCGTCATCATGTTCTTTTTTATACCATTCTGTGAAGGTCATAATTAATACCCATTTGCTTGCCTTTCATGGTTCACTTTGTTTTTATCTAGATAGGCTTGTTCTATTTGCTCCCAGGTGAATCCTAAATGTTCTTCACCTAAACCTACAAAACACTCAAATACGTTGTTAAATGCTTCTTCAATATCTTGTAATGTAATTGTTGCAGGTAAATTTACATCTAAATAGTAATGTATTGCAGATACGTAAGAAAATAATTCATTGAATGTTTCTATTGGTGTCGCCCCTGTCAAATCATCTTCAACAATTATGTTTTCCGGTTTTATTCCTAATTCCAACCCAATCGACAATATAAAGTGGAGACAATCTACGTATTCTTCTAGTAGTGGGTTTTGTCTTACCCAGTGATTTCCCCCTTGATCTACAGGACGATATTCTAAATAGTCATCTTCTCCTCTTGGTCGTTGATCACTACTCCAAAACTTAAACCCTCTCCAATTTTGTGCCAACTCCCCAAGTTCAACTTGGAGAGCTAATATTTTTTTAGGTAATAAATCCTCATTTTTTAAGTTTGGGAATCTTTCTAATATGTGATTATCTAACTCTTTTTGCATGTTGAACAATTTTTCTAAGTTCACTTTCATCGACCTCCAATTTGTATTTATCCCATTTAGATTCACTGCCAAAAGTAAATGAAACAGTCACACCTTTTATTTCTTCTTTTGGTACTAATAAAAATTCAATCGGAAAATTATTATCATCAAGTGCTATCAAAAGATAATGTGAACAATTTTGATTTTTGGCTGTAAATGAATATTGTATTTTTCCGTTTGGTCTAAACCTTCTATTTGATGTTTTTACATCAATTTTTAACCCCTTCCAATCTATGTCATAGGGATAGTGTGTGGTTATCTCATTCATATCTTTTGAACCTTCAAATAATCCAAGAGCTATCCTTTCTCCATACCTACCAATCCCAACTTCTAAATCTAATGGTTTATTATCATGAGAAAATTTAAATTCTTTTAATGCGCTAAGTTTGTCTATAACAGTTCTAGTTGAACAGTTATACTTTTTCGCAATTTTATTAACACTTTTCAATTCTTCATAATCCTTTAATACATTTGACCAATCCGTTATAGATAATGATGTATCTATTCCCCTCTTTTTTAACTGATGATATACAGCTTGAAGCGAGCAACCGTATTTTCTTGCAACTAATTCAAGAGTTCCGAGTTCTTGATAATCAACTTCTAAACTAGACCAATCAAAACGATTTTTAGCTTTATTTGGATTATGACCCTTAGCCCATATGCTTTTCTTACCTATTTCTTTTCCGCAACCACATTTACAATAATTCATATTTTCACCTCTAAAGTTATATATCTTATATAACTAATTATACCAAATATACGTTCCCTTGTCTATATAAGTTATATAACTTATAATATTAAACAAGAGGTGATATTAATGGCTATTGATAAAGAAAAAAATACGCAAATTCTTGTAACATTCTCAAATGAAGATGTAGAAAAAATTGAAAAGTATTGGCATGATAATAAAATTAAAAATCGCAGTGAGACTATTAGAGAATTAGTGAGAAAAGGTTTAGAGAGCAAATAAGCTCTCTTTACCATTCATTAGCTAACTCTCCTAATTCAACTTGTAAAGCTAGTATCTTTTTATCTAGCAAGTCCTGTCCTTCCAGACCTTTTTCTCTTTCTATCCTTGTATCTAATTCCTTTTGAATGGGGAATAATTTATCTAAGTTCATTGTTTGACCTCCTGTAATTTTTCAATCTCTACAATTGCTTTAAATATTGGATATATTTGTTGTGGTACTACTGCGTTGCCTAGTGCTATTAATCTACTCTCGTCCAATTTTGTGGAAAGCCCATCATCCACTCCACAAACTGGGGGTTTATTTTCTTCCCAATATGATCTGGATGATTTTCCCCAATTGAACCCGGCAATGCTTTCCCGTGTGTTCCTTCCCTCTCTGATTTGGTTAAATGTCTGATTGGTTTGTAATTTTGGCTTGCTGTCGGAGTTGCATAAAAGAACTTTATCAATCTCCCTAATCCGACTGACCCGTCTTTCCCGTTTTGATTCACTTTCCTCGGCATTCCGTTTTTGGTTATTCTGAATCTGTCGTTCTTTCCTATTACTGAACCCATTGTCGCATCTGCTGTTGTTGGAGTGGGCAACAATGAATGTTCGTTTTCGTTCGTGTTTGGCGTTGACGGCACAAGCTGGTATAACAAATGACTGTGTTTCGTAGCCGATACTTTCCAAGTCAAAAAGCGTTCTGTCGAGTTCCATGTTGACGAAGTTAGCAACATTTTCGCCAACAACCCAACTTGGCTTGATTTCTTCGATGATCCTAAACATTTCTGGCCAGAGGTCGCGGTCATCTTCCGTGCCTTTTCGCTTCCCGGCAATACTGTAAGGTTGGCAAGGGAATCCTCCTGAAATAATGTCAATTGTTCCAACGTCTATGCCCCTTTCCTTTAAGGCTTGTTTATCTAAAATGCGTACATCATCAAATATCGGTACGTCCGGCCAATGCTTGTTTAATACTTTTTGGCAGAATGGCTCTCGTTCACAAAATGCCACGGTTTCTATTCCAGCCCATTCAGCAGCAAGACTAATTCCTCCTATACCTGCGAATAATTCTATAGATTTCATGATCAGAACCACCCAGCATGAGGTGATTTATCTTCAATATTCATTGCTTTTAAAGTAGCCAATTTATGCCTTAATTCTTCGTAAGACTTGCCTTTTACATCGTAATAATCAAACTTGGCTAATTGGTCTATGACATGTGCTGTTTTACTTTGTTCCTCGGTTTGGTATGCCTTCACGTCATTTCCTCCTCTGACGTTACGCCTTCTTCTAGTAGGTGTGGGTGTTCGTGTATATTGCCTAGATAAGTCCAGCTACATTCATGTAATCCGTAGAACATACACACTGGAATTTTTTCTCGTTTAAATCCAACTTCGTCATTCTCGTACCCCATGTATTTTTGAATATAATTATTATTTATTTCAGTTAAACAAACAGCAGCGACTTCCTCGTCGTAATCAAGAACACCAATTATTTCGTTTTCCACTTCATTTCCATCAAACAAGAACTGATGCATACTAACTATGTCGCCTGTATATAATTCTTTGGGTTCTTCGAATTGTTCAACGTCTTTTAATCCTGTGTACTCACTAATGGATTCATAATGCACAGGATGATTTTGTATATACGCCAGCCTGTCAGCGTGATTTATATAAATATCATGGTATTCATCATCATCCGTAATCCACTTATCGCCATTCGCTAATGGTTCAATTGATAGACCTCTTACTTTAATCTTCCTCATTCCATTTCCTCCTTTACCTCCCATTAAGGGAGGGTTATTTATGAATACTTTCCAAAGAACTCTATATGTTTTTCTAATACTTGATTGATGTCCCCCGTTTCAGCCATGTCTATAATTTTGTCACCATCCCAAACAATTGTTTCCCATCGCCAAGACGTGAAATTTTCATTTTCATACTTCCTGTAGATCGTACTGATTCTTTTATTTTTGCCTATTTTGGTATGAATGCTAGTAAACATTCTTGGGTCTGTTTGTCCGTTCATCCCTCTACTCCTTTCAATGCTTTACGTGCTTTTTCTCCCTTATCTTGTACAACTTCTGATTCAATAACTGGAGGAATCACTCGTCTAAAATAGTTATCCTCATCCGCATAAAACTCCAAAATCTGTTTATATTGTTCAATCTCTTCAACCATTGACTTCATGGCTGGTAAATTATTGTAATGATTCAAGTCGCTCAATCGCTTATTATCTTTCTCTAACTCTTTCACACGTTCTTCTAACTCTCCTACATAATTACACTCGCTGCACCTTAACCGTCCATGTGTTTCGCATATTTTATCCATCCTTATACCTCCACACCTACTGTTTTTAGTGCTGCTTTGCATATTGCTAGTGGTAAACTTTCCTGTTGATACGCATAATAGACTTTCTTCGGATCATCAATTGTAGTAGACACCTCTACGTTAATAATGTCTTCTCCAATCGTTATTGATATCTCGAAATAATTTTCTCTAAGTTCCTTAACCACTTGCCAAGCATCTTCTATTCGTTCAGAAGGTGAAAATTCTCTTTCGTTACCAAGAAAGAAGAACGATTGCTCGTTTGGCTCGTCAACTAACCAAGTAGTTGTTCCCACATCATTCTTTATCTCTGTATATCCTAATAATCGTAAAGCAACTAATTGATCTATCTTTCTGTTATCCATCCCTAAACCTCCACATCTACGTTCTTGATTTCTGGCATTTCTCCTAAACGCTCATAAGCTATTTCCTGCATTTCCGATATCATCACATCAACATCATTGCTCTTTTCGATAGCTCGTTTAATAGATTCACCAATTGAATAAAAATATTTAATTGTATCCTCTTTAGTTCCGGTGATCAAAAGAGTCGCAAAATCAAAAGGGATATTTAAGACTCTAGCACCAGTCGTAACCTCAGAAACATTAATTTTATTTCCTATCACTATTGCGCAAAAACGGTATTTCCCAACTTGTATTTCATGACCTACAGCTGGAGTCCATTCTTTAAATGCCAAGTAAAACTGTTGCGGCTGTTCATTTACTGTTATTTTCATCCCTAGACCTCCCAATCCGATAAGCAAACGGACGTTTTATATTTTCTTTTCGTGCTTGATCATACAGAGCTAAAAATATTTCATGTGGATTCCTGGAGTTGATTTCTGCAATATCTTCAATGCTTCTACCGTATTCCCATTGGCTCACGATGTTTTTTAATTGTTTTTCACTGAAAGCAAGTTCCAAATCTTCCAAGATAAATCTATAATTGCCTTTCTTAGGAAGTAGAGGAATATTCTTATCGCTTGCGGTATTCACGCCGACTTACTCCTGTCCAAGCTATCCAGCCATGCCTGCAACCGTTCAATATCGCTATCATCCCGAGAAAAGTCACAGTGATTATCTGGGCAGGGTTTAAATTCAATGCCCCAGCTTGTCCGATATGCAATTCCCCCTGTGTTGTTGCAGGTTTTACACATGGGATTCACCTTCTATCACGTCATAAATAGTCATTTGATTCTTTTCGAATTCTTCGTCTTTCAATGCTTGCAAATGCTTTTCATAACAGACAGGACCATAGCCACGCTCAATGCTCTTTTTATCCTTTAGCCTTCTGCCACAAGTGGCGCATTCTGTGTGTTGCATGTTCAAGCTCCTTTCCGTAATCTATAGTCTTTGCCTTCGACTTTATATAAATAATCTCCGCACATTCCTAGCAATCTACTTGATGCAGCATAACCGATCTTATCCGCTAAGGTTCCTGTATCTTCGTTAGAACTAAATATAATTGGCTTTTTGTGTAAGTACCGCTCATTGATAATTTTGTAATAGAGACCCTCTTTTGATTCCGAATGCTTTGATTTTCCTAGATCATCCCAAACCAGTACATCAGCTTGTAGTGCGCTTTCTGTTAATTTATTAAGGGTTTCTCCACCATCACTTGCCATTTTTGCGCTAGTAAGATCATCCATAAAAGTAACGTCCGATACACAAAGCACCCTGCAACCACGATCAAATTTCGATTTCTGACCTGGTGCAATTTCATCCCTTACACGAATGCGGTTTAATATCCACTTAGCCGCAGCCATTTGTAAATGTGTTTTGCCGAGTCCGAAGTTATTATGTTCAGCTTTAGCCTGATAACGATCCTCGGCATTCATTGCACGAATTCGACTTTCTCCAAATGAAGCCATAAATCCTATGCTGTTATGTTCTGGCTTATTTTCAATAATGTTTGGAAAGTCCTCTAGATAGTCTTTGATGGCTTTAAATAATGTTTTTTGTACATCACTTTCTAGGACATAGTTATCAAATCGGGCATCCTTAAATTCATCAGGAATTAGTGCATTTTTAAACCTATTTTTTAAGCTTTTCTGCTTAACACAGTGGCAAGGCCTGCCTACATCTTTGAGGATCTTCATAGGCTCTTGTCCTTTTAGTTTTAATTCTTCCTCCACTTTTTCGATCAACATGCCTGTGTCTCTGCAATCTAAACAATTAATGTCCTCCAAAGGCTCTTTCTGCTGCGTCGAGTTCTCGCTTTGCTTGCTCATAGCTTGTGCCCGATCTATTATTTTTTGAATAGCTCCCCCTACGTCCGCGAATCCCTGTGACATTATTGCTTTCCTCCTCTTCTAGTTCCTCTATCGATAATTTTGATTCGTTCTGCCAGTTTCTTAATATACCTTCCACGTAATTCAATCTCCGTTTATTAACAGAGCAAGCTATTTCTAGAGCTTTCAGTATCATTTCACTAGGCTTTTTGAAAGAAGAATCATCTAACCACGACAACAACTGTTTTTTCCCTTGAATGTTGTTGAAACCAAATCCGTTGTTATCCCAAAACTGAGATATGGCAGCTACTTCTTTTTCTTGTTGTTGTTCTTTTTCTCTTTCTTTATCTATATCTCTTTCTAATTCTTCTTCTCTGTCTTCTTCTGTTGCGTGACTGTCACGTGACGTCACACTACCATGTCCCAATCGTTTCTTTTCCCTTTCTCTTTGACGCCTTTTACGTTCTCTGTTTTGTAATCGAATTCGCTCCATGCCTTCAATGTTTTGGTGTTTCTCCCAGTTAGCAATACTTATAAATGAGTTATCATCTATATCAATCATCCCAAAACTCTTAAAAGTTTCTAGAGCAAGTCTTACAGTTCCAATCGGCCTATTAAATATCGTTGCAAGCATTTCATCTGTGTATGGTATATTCTCGTTTAAATAGATATAACCACTTGCATTTGTTTTTCCTGCTTGTGATAGAAGCTTGACCCAAATAATGAGGATGGTGTCAGCTTCTGGCATCTGTTCAATAAGCCTGATCTTTTCGTCCTCAAACATATTTGTACTTAGCTTTATCCACTTCACATCACTCATTACTGAATCTCTCCCCACTTACCTATTAATCTCACAAATAGCAAATCTGCCTTTAACCTTTAAAACGGTATAACCCTCGTAACGCTCCATATACTGTAATATCAGTTGTTTTAATTCTTCTTGGTCTTGTGCAGTCTCCCAGAGATGTTCTGGAAGACGCACATTTGATTTATTATGCATAGATCAATTCTCCAACTTCAATTACTCCATTTAACTTCTTCTTGCTCTTGCAATAATCACATTTCCCACAGCTAACTGGATCCACTTCACCGTTTTTAACTTCCATAATTCGTTGCATTTTTGCTTCTGTATATTCATACTCAAAATCAAACCGAGTTTCATCAAAATACACGACAGCTTTATTTGGTTGTTTTTCTTTACTTACAGCAACAACGTAAGGTGTATACAGATAACCTGTATTTTGTTCGATAATCTTGCGATAAATAGCCATCTGCAACACATAATCCCACCGCTCGATAAACGACACCCAACCATCGTATTTCTCGCTCCAATAGCGTTTATGAATGTCCTGTGTAGTCTTTAAATCCGAAAGAAAATGATGTTGATGGTTAATGTTGTCAATCTTGCATTTCCAGTCGACTCCAAATAAGTTTGCTGTATATATTTGCTCTTTTTCACCAGTCATAGCAAACATGGCAAAGGGATCATTCTTTAAAGATTCGATCATCAAATCAGCTTGTTCATAGTCTTGGTATTTGCCACCACGTTTTTTAAAGATAGATCCGTTATTTTCTTCTATAAACTGATTAAATGCTTCTTCGCTTTCAAATGCTGCATGTGTATAGGAACCGACCAGCATTGCGCTGGAAGTCGGCTCCTTGTATTCACCTTTCAAATAAGCCATAGTCTTAGCTTCGCATTCTATAAAACGTTTAAATTGCGATACAGACATATATTTCCTGTCCATTTCAAGAGAATAGTAATTATTCGAAGTCAATTTCTTGCTGTGTTCCTTCGTCGTCATCAGCCTTCACTTCCTCTGTTTTAGGCTTGTCTGTCTCGTTTTCTTGCTTATTCGTAGTTTTACTTTCATCAGCTTTAAAAGCTTCTGACAGCTTCGATTCTTGCTTATTTTTGACCTCTTTTTTGAACCAGTCATCAGGCTTGCTCATTCCGTCTCTTAAAGATGTAAATATCTTGATAAGATCAACGTAATCACGTTCGGTAAATGCTGATATGTTGTAGCCCATGTGTTCTTCTATCTGTTCTTTTGTGACACGATACTTGTCTTTAAAGGTTGATAGAGCATTCGCTAAACGCTCTTTTAAAGGTTCCTTGTTGTTTCCTTGTAAAGTCCTATTACATTCCTCTGTAGCCTTTTCTGTAATGTCACCAGGAATAATGGATAGGACACACGAGCGTACTCGTCGAGCCCCTTGATTTGCTACCATTTCATAAATATCACGAGGATCCGTAAGTTTTTGAACAGAGCCATTAGCTTTTCGTGAATGCTTAACAGTAAATACTTTTTCCTGTCGCACGTTCGTTTCTAAATCCCACGCATAAGCCATAGCCACAGATTCACCAGGACGTTGTTCTAATTCCTTCACACCGAATGCTAGGTTCCCCCAATTTTGTGCTAATACTTCCGCTAATCTTATAGACGGTCCTTCAACTTTTGACCCACCTCTTGGATATCTATAAACCGCCACTTCTGCTAAGGCTGGTCGTTTACAGGCATCCAAAATGCGTTGTTCTGACTGAAAAACATCCCTCGGAAACTGGCGAGCCATAAATATTTGACCCTTTACCTCTTCCATTTCTCGACTTGAAGAAGATTGTGCTGTAACCCCTGTATTGTTAGACTGCTGATACTGCATTTGTAATTCGCTCATAATTCATACCCTCCAATTGATTAATAGAATTTTGACTGTCATTAATAAGATCATCTATATATAAATCATGTACTGCCTTTAAATCCGCATGTGTACCACTTAACGCTATTCGTGCAGCTACAAGACCAAATGCTTTGGTGTCAGCACAACCGTTTTGGCGATATAACTTGTATTCATCGACAAATGATGTAACCATAATTTATTCCTCCATTTCTTCCAGTTCTTCTAATTCCTCTAATCTAGCTTTGTCAATGAGTACTTCTCCTTCAAAATCAACAGCCAAATATACTTCTTTTAAATTAGGGTTATCACCAAGCCCGAATTCCGCAAAATTTGTATCATCATCAGTTTCAACCTGCACCTGCACTTCATGGTCCATATCATATTCAAGTAATTCTTCGATCAATTCTTTTACTGTCATTATTTATTCCTCCCTTGTCCTAATCGGATCGGTGAAGTATAATAAAGTCATAATTTAATGATTTTCACCGATCATTTTTATTGAGCCCATTGCAGTGGGTTCTTTTTATTGCGCTTCTTCATAAGTTGCACCTAGTAATTCCAAGATCTCCTTTTCTCGTTCGGTCAGTGCTCCGGCTAAGAAAAATGAATCTTCATAGACTAGAATGTCATCGCCAGTACATACCGTTTTACCAAGCATGTCCACGCAATATTCGTTTGTGCGGTAGTTCATTGCTGGATAGCCTGTACGCAATGTTCTTTCGACAGCTGGGTGATTCACTCTACTTCCTCCCATGTGATCATGTTTTTAAGATCGTAATTATGGTTAAAAATTGTTTGAAGATCGCCATTTTCATCATCGAAGCTTAAATTCGCAATGCTTCCATCTTCATTCCACCAGATATTTAACACTGGATATTGCTTACCTTTGAAATCTATTATTGCTCGCATGTTTTAACCTCCTAATAGTTGATAAGTAAGAAAAACCAAACAATTACCATCACGATTCCTAGACAGTTATAAAACCAATCTATTTGTTTATCGCTCATGTAGACGCACCCTTACTACTTCAACGTCAACACCTCGATGTGCTAATTCCTGCACCAGTGTATGGAGTTTATCTTCTTTGTATTTCTTGCTGCTCATTTGTTCCAATTCATGTAGTGACTTAGTTAGATCAGTAGAAAGATGTTTTGCTTTTGCGATATTCCCTTCGTTAGTTAATTTCATAATCATGCTTAGCAAATCCATGACGCACCAGTATTCTTCACTTGCTCGTTTAATATCATCTGGCAGGAAATGTTTTTCTAGATTCATAGAATCCCTCCTAAAAGTAATGAATAATGATAAAGAACAATATGATTAAACCGTATACAGCTACATAGCAATCCTTTGCTTCCTTCATATAAGACCTCCTAGTAGGATAGTGCCAACTAACTTTAATGATTCTGTTACTATCTGTGTTGCGCTTGCAATGTCTATATTGCAGAGCAAGGCTATTAAAATGTCCTGTGAGCTCGTCTCTTGTACCCAGCGAATGAGGTCCTTGCCTCTAATCTCTAACTTATTTCCTTCTAACTTAGAGATATTGCTCCGAGACATGTGCATCCGTTCTGCAAACTTCTCTTGACTGAATCCTGCATTTCTTCTCATTCGACGTAAAGTTGTACCCAATTCCATGTTTCTCACCTCCCTCGGTTCCATGGCGGAACATGTTCCAAGGGCGACCAGTATATTCATTTAGCTTGATTTATAATGTAATTACCGACCCCCACTCGGTAGATTGCTAGATTACTTGTTTAGCACGTTGATTCATCCAGTTAATTAGTGCTTGATATGGAATTCTGACCTTACAACCATCTTTAAGATATGGAAACCCTGTGTGTTCAGCCTGTTTAATCATTTCGTAAGTCTTGGTAACGCCAAATCCTAATATTTTAGCAGCTTCTTTGACTGATAGAGTCTTAGGTGTATCTTCGTGAGTGTAGGAATCGAGAAGTTCTTTGATGTTCGCTAAGTGCTTCTCGTTCTCTTCACGGACAATTTGACGTATTGTGTCTTCAAATGACATTTACATAGCCTCCTTAGATCTGGTATAGAGTTCAAATCTTTTTTGCAATTGATTGTCATTGATGAAACTTTCAAACACCTGCTGCTTATTCTCTAAATAGGTAATGTACTCATTTTGTTGTTCAGAAACTTTCAGAATTCTGTTGAATTGTTCCGTTAGCCTTTTAAATTGGTTGTTTTGAACATAGAAAATATAGTTTAAAGCTTCCGTTTTTTCTTCTTCCGTCATATTCGGAAGGTTGCTCGCCATGTTTTCTAGTTTAGTGACTGTTAAACTGATTTCTTTCATTAGACAGCCACTCCAAACTCTTGAATTAATTTTTCAGCAAGTTTCACTTGACCCTTACCTGTTATTAAAGTTGTTAGAGTTTCAACATCACCATGTGTGCGACTAACAAGTGAAACAGTAGTTTCAAACAATCCTTGTTCTATAAATTGTTGTTTAGGGTTGTTCTTTTCTCTACCTGTTTTAATTAGATAACCCTTATCCCTTAACCAACGGAACATTTTGTTTCTACCAATTTTGATGCTGTGTTCGTCGTACATCATTTTTGCGAACGCTCCTACATTAATAGATGCGTCAGAGTTAGAAACTACTTTACCGAATGTTGTATATGGTTCATCTAATTTCTTTTGTTTCTCTAGGTAGAACCTCATTTCTCTTTCTTGCTTTAAACTAGAAAGAAGTTGAATACCGAATTCCGGATCACTTATGATATTTTCGATTGTTTGAGGTGTTGCATATGCGCCGTGTTTTCTGATGGAAGGAAGCACTTCCGATGTAATCCACTTTCTAAATCGTTTCGCTTCTGGTTTTCGACTGTCCAAGATGACATCGTATAGACCATCTTCATTAACAAATGTTGCTTGTTGTGTTCCCCCAGCTGTTTTAAGGGGGTGATTAGTAATCACGTCCTTATCTAAACGCCTTTTCACACCTGCAACTTGACCAAGTTCTAATATGTTACATAAATCTTTAAGTAGAAATTCGTGACTGTCTCCATTACTAACAATGGTTAATTGCTGATCATCAAATATTTTTGTTAATTGATTCATTTTATTACCTCCTTAGTTGGATAACGTCCAGTTGATTTTCCTGAAACACCGACTTTGTTAATCAATTGCCTAACTCTTTCTCTGGTTAGCCCGTAATGATCACCGATTTCTTGTAGTGTTTCACCGTTTTTATAACGCTCAGCCATTTCCATTTCTCTTTTAAGAGATTCAGGCGATCTCATAGGACGGTAGTTGTTTTCGAGACTTTTTAATATCTTTTTCAATTCCTTTTTCCGCAGATTGATTAATTTACTAAGTTGAACGAGTTCTTTCCATTCATCATAGAATTTTTGTGCATTCATTAAGTTCACTCCCTAGATTGCTTGTTTTGGCACTATCTCATTAAACTTTACGTTGAAGTTATCTTCAAAAAAAATTGAGATAGGTACTTCCAATTGTTTAGCGATTAATTCCAATTCATTAGTAGTAATAGAGCGTTTACCTCTTTCTTTATAACTATAGGACTGTACCGTCATATTCAAGGCATCGGCAATCGGTTTTTGTTTAATACCCTTAAAATTTCTTATAGCTTTAATTTTTTCGTGTAATAGCATCTTTTCACCACCTTTTTTAAACGTAAAGTTGAATTTCATATTTCTTATTATATCAACATTAAGTTTAAAGTCAATAGTTTATTTAAACTTTTCGTTTATTTTATTAAACAAAGCGTTTATTTGGTGTAAACTGTATGTAGATCAATGGAAATGGTGATGTATATGAGTCTTGGAACTCGTTTAAAGAAGGAAAGAGAAAAACGTAATTGGTCGCAAATGTATGTGGCTAAAAGAATTGGTATCACAAATGCGGTTTTATCAAACTATGAAAGAGATTATCGTGACCCTGATACAGAAACTTTGAAGAAGTTGGCTGTTTTATACGAAGTCTCGACCGATTATTTACTTGGACACAAAAATGAAGAAGACGGTTTAGTCTATTATAAAAACAAGATTTCTAAAGAATTCCCAGATATAGATTTAATGTTTAAAGACATGGAGTCTTTAACAGCTGAGGAAATGAAGGAAGTTTATGAGTATATTAAATTTAAGAAGAGTCAGAAGAAATAAAGGGGGATGAAATTGAAAAAGATATTTTTCGTGTTAATGTTTTTTGTAGTAATAATTGGTTGTGAATCAAATGAGACGTTAAAAGAAGAATCAAACACAAGTGATGCAGAAATCGAAGAAAAACAAGATAAAATGTTAGAGTCAGCAATTTTGTCCTACATGGAACAAATGACAGGAAAATATTTAATGGTAGATACTTATGAAACCGGAAGTAAGGAGCAACAAAAGGCTTTAGACGAGGCGCTTACTGATGTAAATATAGCAGTTTTAGATATAGAAGATAAATACGACTCCAATCTCCCTGTTGTAAAAGAACTAAATAAACTAGCTGAATCAGTAAGTTTTGCTATAAACGAATTAATCGCAGGTGAATATAGTACTAAAGTAGATAATTCCGAGAAAGTTGGTACATATGTTGGGGAAATATCTAGAAATTATCTTGATGGTGAATTACCACCATCAGTTAAAGTTCATACTGGGATGGAGAGTGCATTCGATTAAACGAAAATGGTGTACACCAAGTACATCTCTCTTTTTTAACCATCAACAGAACATACATTCTATTAACTAGGGGGTTGTAGTTTGTATTCACGCCTTGAAGATTTAGTTTATAAACTATACACATCAATTGGAGTAAAGGATCCTACAGGCTTAGAAATGCACAAGATTGCAAAAAAACTAGGGGTAGAAATTACTTATGATGAAAATAAAGTATTTAGATTTGAAAATGAGATAAGTTTAAAAAAGCGTACTAAAAGACAGGAGTGGATGGATTTTGGTCATGAGTTAGGTCATTGTCTCATGCATTGTGGTTTGCAAGTTAGTATGCACCCTTTATTTGTAGAACTTCAGGAATGGCAAGCAAATAACTTTGCGTATCACTTTTGTGTACCTACTTTTATGTTAGACAAGCTGTACAACTATACAGTATGTGATGTTATGCAGCTATTTAACGTCGATTATGACTTTGCTTGCAAAAGATTAGAAATATATAAAAATAAAAAGCAAAGGGAGATAATTCATGGACAAGCAGCAATCACATAATCTATCCGAAGAGAAAGAAACTATTGAACTACCTGTATTCTCGAAAATTGCAGTAGTAGATAATCAATTAATTGGTGAATTAGTAAAATATGTGGAAATACCTAAAAGAGTATTGCCAAAGGAGGATACAAATCATGAAGGGATCTATTATTAAACGTGGCAATAAATATTCCTTTGTCATTGATGTCGGAAGAGATCCTGTTACTAAAAAACGTAAGCAAAAAAGAGTATCTGGATTCACTAGCGAAAAGAAAGCTCGTGCGGCAATGAATGAAATGATAGTGGAATTAAATCGTGGTGGATATGTTGAACCTACTACAGAGACATTAGGTGATTATTTAGACAGTTGGTTGGAGCACAAAAGAAAAAGAGTGGTACATAGTACATATTTACACTATAAAGGAAATATCAATAATCACATTAAGCCTGCAATTGGAGATATCCGAGTTCATGAATTAAATGCTAGGCAAGTACAACGGTTCTATGACTCATTATTAGATAACAAATTATCAGAACGATCTGTGCACCATATCCATCGTATTTTATCCAATGCATTAGATTACGGTGCAAAATTAGGTGATATAAATAAAAATGTAGCTAAAGCTGCAGAACCGGCCAGAGTTCGGAAGAAAGAAATGAAATATTGGTCCATAGAATCATTATCGAAATTTATTAATGATACAAGAACCGAGCAATTCTATATTGCTTGGTATATAGCTTCATTTACAGGTATGCGGCAAGGTGAAGTATTAGGTCTTAAATGGGATTGTGTAGACTTCTCTAATAAGATGATATATGTAAAAAGGTCTTTAAAACGTTCAGAAGAAAACAATTATCATATTGCAGACTTGAAAAATAACTCCAGTTACCGTTCTATTTCAATATCCGATTCCGATGTATTTGAATTAAAAAAACATCTTAATGAACAGAAACGAATTAAGATGAATGCTGGAGACTCATATATTGATAATAATTTAGTTGTAGCAACTAGCATAGGTACTCATGTATTACCTTCTAATCTCGGTAGAGCGTTTCGAAGATCCATAAAGCAATCAAAGTTGAATAAAATAAGGTTTCACGATTTAAGACACACTCATGCTTCTATGCTCTTTGTGTTAGGCGTTCATCCTAAAATCGTACAAGAACGTCTTGGGCATTCATCTATACAAGTTACACTAGATACTTATTCTCACATGCTCCCTAACATGCAAGAGGCGGTTGCGGAAAGTTTAGAATCCGCATTTAAAAAACAACAAGAAAACAAGAACAATAGTTCTGGTTTTAAAGGTGATGTGACCAATTCGTGACCAATTTCAAAAATGAAAGCCCATAAAGCTACGCCCCCGGCAGGATTCGAACCTGCGACACACGGTTTAGGAAACCGATGCTCTATCCCCTGAGCTACGGGGGCATGATTGCATAAGTAAGAAAACTAGATAACAATGAAATTATCAATAAAATTCTTCCAATTCATGCTTGATATAGAATTGGATTTTCTAATCCAGCACTATCCATTATACAAAATTACAACGACCTTGAAAAGTACTATACGAAATTATACATGGTACTGCTTTAACTTGTATGATAAAATATAATACATCTGTTTTAGGTAGTTATGGATTGGAGGATGAAGCTATGGCAGGAGTTCCTTTTATTGCAATTGAAGGACCAATTGGTATTGGAAAGACATCGCTTGCCAAAAAAATTTCCTCACATTTTGATTTTCACTTATTAAAGGAAATTGTGGAGGAAAATCCATTTCTCGGAAAATTTTATGATGATATTGAGGAATGGAGTTTTCAAACAGAAATGTTCTTTTTATGCAATCGATTTAAACAATTAGAGGACATTGATACAAAATTTTTAAGCAAAAATAAATCAGTAGTAGCTGATTATCATATATCGAAAAACATGATATTTGCAAGACGGACACTCCCAATTGATAAATTTGAGAAGTACGAACAGATTTATCATATTTTAACAAAAGATATGCCCGTTCCAAATATGATGATTTATTTGCATGCAAGCTTGGATACCATTTTGCAAAGAATTCATCAACGCGGAAGAGAGATAGAACAAAACATTAAGCCATCTTATCTTGCACAGCTGTCTCAGGATTATGAGGATTACATGAATGAATTCGAGCTCATGCATCCAACTATTCCCGTTATCCGTATTAATGGAGACGAGATGGATTTTGTCCGCTATCAAAATGATCTAGACAGTATCATTAATCAGGTCAATGTACAGCTTAAAAAAGTCGCTGAAGAGGCGAGAAAAGGTTAAAGGGGAACACAATCATGCATTTAAGAGAAAAATATCTTATTCCAAATGACAGTATTATTACCATTGCTGGTACTGTCGGGGTAGGGAAGTCAACAATGACAAACGCATTAGCAAAAGCACTTAAATTTAAAACATCGCTGGAGAAAGTAGATACAAACCCTTATCTTGAGAAGTTCTATGCTGATTTTGAACGCTGGAGCTTTCATTTACAAATTTACTTCTTAGCAGAACGCTTTAAAGAACAAAAAAAGATCTTTGAATACGGTGGTGGATTCATCCAGGATCGTTCCATATATGAGGATACAGGAATTTTCGCAAAAATGCATTATGATAATGGAACGATGTCAAAAACGGATTATGAAACATATACAAACCTATTTGAAGCAATGGTCATGACACCATACTTCCCGCATCCTGACTTACTCATTTATTTGGAGGGATCCTTTGATGAAGTGCTAGCACGTATTCAAGAACGTGGGCGTGAAATGGAGAAAAGTACACCAATTTCCTATTGGGAGGAAATGTACAAGCGTTATGAAGAATGGATTAATAACTTCAATGCATGTCCAATCCTAAGGATTAATATATCTGATTATGATTTGATGAAGCAGGAAAATTCTATTGAACCTATTCTAGAGAAGATTGGACATTTTATTCAGCAATCTAGAAGATGGAAATCGAGAGAGTTAATGAAATAGGAATTAAAAAGAGTTGGTACAAAACATAACTTCTTTTTCTCAAACTACGAATAATCATGTTATTAATAGGAGTATCATCGCCGCACCGTGAAAATATACGCTCTTTCTGCGGGCACGGCCTCAGCTAACTTGGTAAAGAAAAACACGTTACCACGTGGATCTTCGGACTCGTGCTGTTCCCGCCGGAGTCTCGCTGATTTCAGGTGCTAAACGAATGATTCTGATCAAAGAACGAACGATAATTAATTTCTTTTAACTAATTATCGTTCGTTGTTATTTATTTTTATCTTCTAAACATAATTTGAAGTTTCTATCTATATAAACTTCCTGATCAAGCTTACCCTTACCACAATGGTTCCTCTTCTTTGCTTAAGCCAATCATAAACGGTGTTGTCGTCACGATACTAATCAATAAAAGCAGTCCAATTAAAATCACATAAGGTATAGAAAGATTTAAATAGATATTACCTATTAAAATCAAGGGTAATAAGATTAGAGATGTCATACTACTTTTCTTTCTGCTGTTCGCTGATAGGTAATTCGCTTCTTCACAATACGGGCACTTCATTTTCATTCGAAAGGAACGCTTTAATGTATCCATATAGTTCCAGTTCTTATCGCAATGAGCACAACTCGGCATTGCTGTACCTCCTTATTATTCCTTCCCTAACGCTATGGATCGATCCCGTGCTGCTTGCACACACTCGATGATTATTTGTTGAAATCCATTCTTCTTTAAAGATTCTAGACCCGCTTGCGTTGTTCCTGCTGGGCTCGTAATTTTTTTTCGTAATACATCAGCTGTATCTTCAGATTGGCTAAGCATTTCACCAGCCCCAAGAATTGTTTGGGCAATTAAAGCCTTTGCCGTATCCTTATGCAACCCAGAATCAACGGCTGCTTTTTCCATTGCTTCTACCAAATAATAAATATACGCCGGGCCGCTTCCAGAAATTGCTGTTACCATATGCATATCTTCCTCATCAACTACTACCGTTGTTCCAATCGTATTAAATAGCGTAACTGCTTCCTGAACATGATCCTTACTTACACCTTTTCCAGCAGAGATAGCAGTTGCAGATTCACCAATAGATGCTGAAGTGTTTGGCATTGCTCGAATAACTGGTACGTTTATACCGATAAATTGTTTTATAGCTGTAGTAGAAATACCTGCTGTTACAGATATAATTAATTGATTCGCTGTAATATAGTCCTTAATAGAATCGATGGCTTGCTCTATATCGTATGGTTTGGTAGCCAAAATAATTATGTCTGTATCTGTTGTTATCTTTTCTTTATCCATTACGCTATTAATTTGATACCTTTTCTCTAGTCGAGAAATTCGCTCCTGATTACTTCGATTGGTTACTGAAATATGATTATTATCTACGATCTCTGCCCGAACCATTCCTGATATAATTGCTTCAGCCATTGATCCTGCTCCGATGAATGCGATTTTTTTATCCATTTCCAATTACCTCCTAGATTAAATTCAATACGTTCCGTTAGATACTTACTACTTATTTGTTTTTCCAAAAAGAAAAGCTCCTTTCATCCTTCAAATAAGGACGAAAAGAGCATTTCCGCGGTACCACCTAAATTGACATAGCTAACCTATGCCCAGCTTTTATTGTTAACACAGTCTTCATCTGCGGTCAGTTTTTATTCTAACGGCTCCTGGATAGGTTCATACAAGTCGTTTACGTCTGGGATCTTTCAGCCGATGGATCCCTTTCTCTTTCGTACGCCCGCTGCATTACTGGTCCAATCACTGCCTTTTTAAAATATTATTTGGTTAGATATGTACTATATGCTGAAATGCTTCAAATGTCAAGAAAACGTGTAATTTAGGTTAAATTAAGCTAAACTAAAAATAATCATCAAGGAAAGAAGGGCTAACATGGCTAATTCAATAAATCAAATTCAGCAGCTTAAACAAATTCGCGATCAAATGACACGTTTTATGATGACCTATAAATTTGGTCTTGATGAAATTAACACAAAGCTTCAGATCCTTCAGGAGGAATTTCAGCATTTCCATGACTATAATCCGATTGAGCATATTAAATCAAGGATAAAATCTCCAGAAAGTATTCTAAAAAAAATGTACCGAAAAAATCTAGATATTTCACTTGAATCCATTAGAGAAAATATCCATGACATTGTAGGTATTCGTATTGTTTGTTCGTTTATTTCTGATATTTATCGCGTTAGCGAAATGATTCAGCAGCAAAAGGACATAACCGTGATTTCCTGTAAAGATTATATAAAACATCCTAAATCCACCGGTTATCAAAGTCTCCACCTTATTCTTTCGATACCTGTGTTTATGTCAGATCGTGAAGAACATGTATATGTAGAAATTCAAATTCGTACCGTTGCTATGGATTTTTGGGCAAGTCTTGAGCATAAGATTTACTATAAGTATAATAAAGTAATTCCTGATCATTTATCAAAAGAATTAACGGATGCTGCGAAAGTAGCATCAGACCTCGATTTACGAATGGAACAATTACATAATGAAGTGAACCATATAAAAGCACAGGAAGGTGAAGACAACGATTTACAATTATTAAAAATAGCTAATGAAAGCTTTGCACTTCCTCGTAAACTTCTCGAATCATTTATAAAAGAAACGAAATAAGCAAACTTCAACAATTCCGTTTCCATATACAGCGAAAAAAACCGCTACATGGTAACGGTTTTTTTATCTCCAAAATTTTATGCGCTATTTTATAAATGGAGGAGGTAGAGGGATTCGAACCCCCGCGGGCTGTTACACCCCTGTCGGTTTTCAAGACCGATCCCTTCAGCCAGACTTGGGTATACCTCCGTGACAACAAAATATAATATACCATGCATAAATAAGCTTGTCAATGACAATAATCCATTTCGGAAATTTCCGTCATTTACAGATGTGTATATTTGAATTCACTTCATACATGCTTATCACTAAAAACCTCTATAAACAAAGTGAAAGTTCAATTCAATAGAGAAATTACTGTATGCGGATAACCGAACACTCTGGATCCAAAAAGGCTAGTTGAATCGTTAAAAATTATGGAGGAAATGAGAATGTTATCTTCATTCCCCCATATTCCCATTATCCCTATTATGCTTGAGTTCTTTCAACATATTCTTCATAAATACGTGCATAGACTGCTTTATCGGTAATAAGCTTTAAAGCAGTAAATGCGGATGCCTTGGCTGCAACAATGAGAGCCTCATCAGCCTGCTTTGATTTAGCAGCTTCACGAAAGGCTACGGTATGACCAACTAAGTCACTAGAACCAATTTTAATATGCGGATGGATTGTTGGAACAATCTGACTAATATTTCCTGTATCTGTTGATCCCAACGTTTTTCTTTCTTCTGTGTTAACTGTCTCCCCTAATTCTTCGACGACTTCTTTAAAAACGTCATCAAAACTACGATTTATAATAAAATTATCGACCTCATTTTGAAATGGGGTAACCTTCAGCTGTGAACCAGTTGCTAAAGCCGCTCCTTCAGCAATCGACTTAACCCGATCAGTTACTTCATTTAATGTATTTCTCGATGCTGCTCGGATGAAAAATCGTGCCTTTGCATATTCAGGAACCACATTAGGAGCATGACCACCATCTGTAATAATTCCATGAATACGTACATCACTTGGTACATGCTGACGTAAAGCATTTATCCCGTTAAACAATTGGATCACACCATCCAATGCATTTATTCCTTCTTCTGGATGCGCTGATGCATGAGCTGGCTTCCCAAGAAATTCGAAATCTAATGGATCTACAGCTAAGCTTGGTGACGTTAGACTAGTTTCGGCACCTGGATGTACGATAATTGCAGCATCAAGCTGGTCAACAAGCCCTCCCTTTACAAAACTTCCTTTCGCACTGCCATTAGGTCCACCTTCCTCAGCTGGTGTTCCTAATACAACTAAATTCCCACCAATTTCATCAATTACTTTACTTAGACCAATTGCAGCAGCAATACTGGTGGCGCCTATCACATTATGGCCACATGCATGCCCAATTCCAGGCAACGCATCATATTCCGCTAAAAATCCAATGGTCCGTCCTTTAACTCTACCATGTTTCTTTGCGATAAACGCTGTTTGGTGCCCGGCTATATCTTTTTCAACGTCAAAGCCTTCCTCAACTAAAATATCTGTTAATGTTTTAGCTGCAAAGAATTCCTGATTTCCGATTTCTGGGTTCTCATGTATGGTATGACTAATCCCTATATATCTTTCTTTATTCGCATCAATATAAGTTGCAATTCGCTTTTTAAGTTCCACAATATTACCTGTAACGATAGTCATCTTCTTCACCTCTCTATATTATTATTTGTCTAATGTCCTATTTCATTTAACGGTACGAACGTTGGAATTGAATTTCCGTCTCTTTCTTTTTCTATAAAATTCGCAACATCCTCGGTTTGATAAATATCTGCTAATTTCTTCAACACTTCATCATCTTGATCCTCTTTTTGGACAGCGATGATATTTATATATGGCGTTGCTGTTTCATCTTCATGGTAAATGGAATCATCTAACGGGCTAAAACCTGCATCAACTGCAATCCCATTATTAATAATAGAAGCATCGACATCAGGTAAAACACGCGGTGTTTGACCAGCCACTAGCAATTCAAATTGAAGATTCTTTGGATTCTCAACAATCTTATCTAATGAACCATTGCCATCAAATCCTTCTTCTAACGTTATCAACCCTGCGTCCTGTAACAACAATAGACCTCTCCCCATATTTGTTGCCTCTTTTGCTAAGGCAATGGTTCCACCTTCTGGAATATCTTCTGGACGATCATGCTTTTCAGAATATAAGCCCATTGGAGCAATAACTGTTGTTGCAATTGGGGTTAAATCTAAATGATGTTCTTCAATAAAAGCATCAAAATAAGATACCGTCTGAAAAGCATTTGCATCGATTTCCCCCTCAGCTAATGCTAAGTTGGGCTGAACATAGTCAGAAAAACGAACGATTTCGACATCTATCCCTTCTTTTTTTGCTTTTTCTGCCACGTAATCCCAAATGGCTGTATCTGATCCACTAATCCCGACTTTCACTGTTGTAGCTGCATCACTACTCGAACATGCTGTGATAATGCTTGTCAATATAATCAATAAAAAACGGATGGTTATTCTTTTCATGCTGTTCTCTCCTTATTTTTAAATACGTTACTTAACGATAAATGCTTTAAAAAATAGCTAGAAAAAAGCGTTCAAATTAATAGTCATTACCGACGTCTAATTTTTTTAGAAATGAAATTGCCTGTAGATTGTAAGCCTTGAACCATAATAACGAGAATCCCTACGGTGATAATCATAACCAATGTATCAAAGCGTTGATATCCGTAAGTAATAGCTAAGTCGCCAAGGCCTCCACCCCCTACTGCACCTGCCATGGCAGATGCACCTACGAGTCCAATGGTGGCAATCGTAATACCCAATAACAAGGAGCTAAGCGCTTCTGGAATAAGGAAGCGCATAATTATCTGTTTAGGTGTTGCACCCATAGCCTGTGCTGCCTCCATCACACCTGGATCAACCTCTAGTAGTGAATTTTCTATTAATCGAGCAATATATGGGCCAGCATATAAAATCATTGGAACAATAGCTGCCGCAGTTCCAATTGAAGTTCCAACTACCAAACGAGTAAATGGTATGACAGCAACCATTAAGATAATAAACGGAATAGATCGGAACACATTTATAATGGCATTTAATACGGTAAAAACTGCTTTATTTTCCCATAAATGACCTTTTCTTGTGACAACAAGTAAAATCCCTAAGATTAGACCAATTACAAACGAAAAAAGCAAGGAAACGCCAACCATTACAATAGTCTCCCATAATGCTTCCACAATTTGTTGACCATTAACTAACATCTGCTAGCACCTCCTTTACCGTTACCTTCTGTTGGTGAATATGCATGATAGCACGATTTATTTCATTTTCATCACCATCTAGTTTGACGATTAAATTGCCAAATGGTGTTCCCTGTAGCTCCGTAATACTGCCAAATAACACATTTACATCAACCGCATATTGCTTAGCAATTTCTGATAATAGCGGTCGTCCCGTCGATTCCCCAAGGAATACAATTCGATAAATTTTCTGACGTTGATCCAGCACTTTTAACAGCTCATATACGGATCTAGGAATATCATCATGCATCACAGACCGTACAAATTTATGTGCAATCTCTGTCTTTGGCTGTGCAAACACTTCGAATACGGAACCTGCTTCTACTACTTTCCCCTCATCCAATACCGCTACCTTATCGCAAATCTCGCGAATAACCCCCATTTCATGCGTAATAATCAAAATGGTTAGGTTATATTCTTCATTTATCTTCTTTAGCAGCTGTAAAATTGATTTCGTAGTTTCTGGATCTAGTGCTGAAGTTGCTTCGTCACATAATAATACCTTTGGCTTCGTAGCAAGGGCACGAGCAATTCCTACACGCTGCTTTTGTCCACCAGATAGTTGATCTGGATAATTATCTGCTTTATCTTTTAATCCAACAAACTCTAGTAGTTCTATAACCCGACGCTTCACTTCATCTTTTGGTACATTAGCAAGTAATAACGGCATCGCTACATTTGCGAATACTGTTTTAGCATTTAATAAATTAAAATGCTGAAAAATCATCCCGATGCTTCGTTTAGCTTCACGTAGATCCTTTGGAGAAAGGCTTAGCAAATCTTGATTATTAACCGTTACTTTTCCCGAAGAGGGACGTTCTAATAGGTTCACACAACGAATAAGGGAACTTTTCCCAGCACCACTAAAACCGATAACACCAAAGATTTCACCTTTTTCAATGTGCAAATTCACATCTTCTAATGCCTTTATTTGTTGTTGCTTTCCATTATAAATTTTACTTACACGTTCAAACGTAATCATGATGTATCACTCCTTTATGTCTGTACTAAAAATGCCTCTTCAGTTAAGAAGAGGCATCCATATACTATCCTCTTCTTATCTTTCAAGCTCTTAGCTTGCTGGATTTGGCACAGTACTTCATAGAGTCTGTTGCCGAGGTTTCAAAGGGCCAGTCCCTCCACCTCTCTGGATAAGAAGTTACGCTATAAAATTTTGTTCCGAATAAAAAAATCCCTCCTTGTTTGTAAGAAGAGATTTCCATATCTATTGGCGCTCTCTTCTTATTTTCCAAGCACAAATGACTTGTTGGATTTGGCACAGTACTTTGTAAAGTCCGCTGCCGAGGCTTCAAAGGGCCAATTCCCTCCACCTCTCTGAATAAGAAGTTTATATTTTGTAATTGATATATACAATACTACGCTTGCGACATCCTGTCAATTACTATTTGAAAATTTTTTATAAACCTGTCATTTATTTTTCTAACCGTTTATTGCTTTACTAAAAAAATTCTGTATAATTAGTCATAGTGATAATGATTCTCATTATCATCAATGGCGAAGGAGGTAATTATAATATGCAACATTTAGATATTACAGATGTAACTATTGTTGGTGGTGGACCAGCAGGTTTATATGCATCTTTTTATAGTGGCATGAGGGATTTATCAACTCGTATTATAGAATATCAACCAAAGCTTGGTGGTAAGGTACACGTATATCCAGAGAAAATGATTTGGGATGTAGGTGGATTAACTCCTGTAACTGGAGCTACCTTAATTGATCAAATGGCAGAGCAAGCATTGACATTCGATCCTGAAGTCATTCTCAACGAAAAAGTTACAAAAATAGAGAAAAATGAAGATAACCTATTTGTATTAACTTCCCATTCTGGTAATCAATATTTAAGTAAAACAGTAATTCTTGCAGTTGGTGGCGGTATATTAAATCCAATTAAAATTGATATTGAAGGTGCAGATCGATTTGAGGTAACAAATCTGCATTATACCGTACAAAGTCTTGAGCATTTCAAAAATAAAAACATTATCATATCTGGTGGGGGAAACTCAGCCATTGATTGGGCTAACGAATTAGAACCAATAGCTAAGCAGCTACATATGGTGCATCGTAAAAATGAATTTACAGGACATGAAGCACATATTTCGCAAATCATGAATTCTACAGCTAACATCCATTTTAATTCAACCATTGAGAAGTTGCATGCTAATGCACAAGGCGATCAAATCGAAGCCGTGGAAATACGAAACCACGAGACAAATCAAGAAGAAGAAGTGAAAACAGATGCGCTTATCATTAGCTATGGCTATGAACGAGAATTAACGTTTATTAAAGAAAGCCCTTTAAATATTGAAATAGAAAGGGATTTCTTTGTAAAAGGAACCTCGAAATCAGCTACTTCCATTGAAGGTCTTTATGCAGCTGGTGATATCTTATCGTTTGATGGGAAGGTACACTTAATTGCTGGAGCATTTGTAGATGCAGCGAATGCCGTTAATCAAGCAAAACTATTATTAGAACCTGATGCAACAGCAAAAGCAAGGGTATCTTCACATAACGATAAATTTAATTCAAGAAATAAAGCGCTATTAAGGCATCTATATCAAAAATCATAAGCTAAGGAGATTGAAAATGATTAAAAAATTGCGCTTACCAGTTTTTCTAGTTATTCTTGCTGTCTTCTTATCAGCATGTGGTGGTAATAATAGCTCAGAAGAAGAATCAGAAAATCAAGATAGCAATGAAGATAATAATAAACAAGAAGAAATGCGTAGTTTTGAAACCGCTAAAGGGAATGTCGATATACCAGTTAAACCAAAACGAATTGTCACCGACTACTACGGGGGCGAACTACTGTCCGTAGGTGCAAACGTAGTAGGTGCTGAACCAACAGCATTTGATAATCCATTTATATCAGATTTATTAAAGGATGCAACAGATGTTGGCTATCCACTCAATGAAGAAAAAGTATTATCGCTAAAACCGGATCTAATCGTCGTTATGTATGATGATAATTACGAGGCATTATCTAAGATCGCTCCAACCATTCATATCCCATACGGTACTACATCCGATGTAGAAGAAACCGTTAAGCTATTCGGTGACATCACAGGTAAGCCGGATCAAGCAGAAGCATTCCTCACTGACTTTCATAAAAAAGGAGAGGAAGGTCGTAAAAAATTAGAGGGTGTTATCGAGCCGGATGAAACATTTGGCATTTATGAGCTTACAAACAAAGGGGAATTGTGGACCTTTGGTGATAATTCGGGTAGAGGTGGACAAGCCTTGTATAATGCGCTCAAATTAAAGATGCCAGAGAAGAACAGTGAAGGAGAAAGTACGAAACAGCTTTCTCTAGAGGTACTCCCTGACTATGCAGCTGATTATATGTTCTTAACCACGTATGACCCTGAAAATGAAGGGACAGCTTTACAAGACTTGAAAGATTCTGCTGTTTGGAAAAATTTACAAGCTCATAAACAAGATCAAATCTTCTATAATGACTTTGATATTTTTTATCGTTACGACCCAATTGCAGTAAAGAAACAAATTGATTTATTCGTTGAGATGATTATCGAACGTAAAGAAAATCAGTAATCAAGTAAAACAAACTACTTGTTGGTCACTTACCAGCAAGTAGTTTGTTTAATATAAAGATGGACTACTCCAAGATTTCTAGTATTTCTCTGTTTTCCATGTGAAAAACGTTTTTACTTTCCTCATGGCTTTGGATAAATGCTTAGCTCAAAGAAACCGACGATAACAATACAAAATGCGGTAAATACATAAATACTGAATGCTAACAAGGTAAAGGTTTTTTTAAAATTTATTCTTGTTAAACTAATTAAACCAAAAAGTGTACCAAGAAAGGGTAGTACACCAAAGAAGATATTCGTAAGTCCCGCAACTTCACCGAAGGTTAGTAAAAAAATATTTAAATAGGCTAATGTAAGCAATGCACATATAAAAGACGCGATACCAAATTTCGTTTCTCTTAATTTTAGTCGTTTCTTTTTTTCTTTTCTATGAAATAAACTTACCAATTCCATAATCGCACCTCCCCTATATGAATCGCTCGAATTGCTTCATTTTCTTGTAGTTTTAATATCTCTTTTGTAGGTCCTGTAAGTACCCCGGCATAAACATGAATCCCATGGTTCATTAAATAACTAATCCGATCATTCAGCTCTAATGATTTTGCATGGGAAATGGCTACCGCTTGCTCTTCATATTTTTCTAGTAAATGAAGACTATCTAAGAATTGTGCTTCATTTGATTTTGAATTATTGTACGGTGACCAAGCATCAGGATCTGTTTGGGCAGGATAACCGATTGGCGCCAGATATCTTCCTTCTAGATCTTTACCTGTGGATTCTAAACCAGTATCTATAGCATACCATCGCCATTCCACATCCATTCCATCTACGATGTCTGGCATTTCATCTGGGTTTGTAAGTTTATTTAGTGAGACATATATTTCAGAAACAGTTCCTTCTGGCAGTTTTTCAAGTGTATCCCAAGCTGTATTATCTCGATTCGTAATCGTTGCTTTAGGGTGATATAGTTTTTTTGTATCAAAATATGGGATTCGCTCTTTCGGAGATTCTGTAATATAGTTTCGTACTGGCATTTTTGCATCATCGAATAGATATTTGACCTGCCACTCCCCTTGCTTTATATCCTTTTTGCCAATTCGTTTGAAAAGATCCATCTGAACTTGAAAATGAAATAAATTAATCTGCTCCTCTATCTCCATTTCTTCAAGACTAACATTTGGCTCCGTGACGTAAACTGTATTAATTGCAACATCTATAAGTTCTTCAGCCTTATTATTCACGCCATAGTACAGATAACTAGCTATCACCATAATAGGGTATATGAGTAATAGGATCATAACAACATAGGCTACTAAGGAAAATTTAGCATGCCGAATACTACTGTTTAGAATTTGCTGGACTTTTTCCGGAGGTATATCTTCACGATCATTCTCCTGATCAACAGATGGTATCTCTTTCCCTAGTATTTCCTGATAATCATCAAGCCTATCTAATTCCTCCTCTACTTCCAGAGCTTCCTCCTCTGACAGCTCACCATTATAATATTTTTTTAGCTTTTCTTTCCATTCTGTGCTCATGCTTCACTCCCCTTTTTTATAAAGCTGTCTAAGTCGTCCTCTTCCACGGAAAATATGGGATTTCAAGGTGTTCTCCTTTACTGATAGAATAGTAGCTGCTTCTTTATAGGAATATCCTTGAATATCACATAGAAGAATAGCATCCCGCTGTAAGGGCTTCAATTGATCAAGCTTTCGGTACAATTCTCTAATATGTAAGTGTTTTAAAAAATCTAGTTCTGTTGATTGATCGTGAGCTATTTTCGAAAAAAATTCTGGTTCCTGATAAACAATTCTTTTACTGTGCCTCATATAATCAATGAAAAGATGGTAGGCTATTTTAAACAGCCATGCTTTAAAGGACTTTGGCGGTGATCTATCTAATGCTATGTATGCTTTCATAAATGTATCGTGAGTCAAATCCTCTGCTAATTCCTTATCCTTACATAGGGAGAATAAATATCGATAAACATCTAAAATATAAAGCTTATATAAGTCTTGTATATCCAATATTCCTCCCCCTTCCTCCCTAAATAACGAATTCGCCTCATAAAAAGTTGCAGCTCTTTAGAATTTGATGCACTTTTTTAATAATTCGAAAGTAGCAGATACAATAACAAAAGCGGAAACGCCTGATTAGAAACGTAGCGACTGGAGCGATTCAACGGAGATAAAGGAATCACGGTGAGCTTGTGAGCCAATGATGACTTAATCGTAGGGCGATTCGTGAAGTAGCCTAGTTACTGGACGCTGGAGCTGGATGCAGCCCAACACGCCTATATTTATCCATAGGGGAAATTTTATAATTTCCTAGAAAAAAAACGGAGCAAAATTCGCTCAGTCCTTATCACTACATGCTCAGATTTACGCTCCCTCTAGTAGCTATTATGGAATAATAGCTACTTCTTACTTGACCACCACTCCGGCTGCCCACTTCCCTTTCCGTGGGGTTTGTCCTTCAGCTAACTTTTTTAGCAAAACCCGCTCAAAAAAGTGGATCTTCAGGTCAAACATTTCCCACAGGAGTTGAAGTGGCCGGCCTTCGCTATTATCAGGCTCTACAACGCTAGCATGAAGTAACACAGCTGCTTTTATACTCACGGATAGCGATTTTCACTTTACCCATTGTAAAAAAAGTCAACCTATTACTTATGACAAGAATTGTTGCACCTTCTCATAGCGGAGACTAATTACGTAGACTCCTGCGGGAATTGCGCGAGCCAAAAATCCACTTTGCAACGTGTTCTTCTTTGCAAAGTTAGTTGAGGCCGTGCCCACGGAAAGCGAAGTAATTAGTCGGAGCATTGCCAATATACATCAAACATTTCAAAATAACTACTTCGCTTAACGCAGTCATTGTACTGATTTTATACTTTCTTAACTTTTAAAAAAGATGCTGAGACAAAAGAATGAAGAAACAATAAAAAACTCCCCTTCATGTAGATACAGGTTTTTATTTTTTAATCTGTCTACCTTAAGGGGAGCATATCACAATCCTATTTATTCTGATTTTAATTTATCAACAATGAAATCTAATTGATGACTTAATGCAATTGGATCGGAAAAATACATATTTTGGACTTTATAATCATAAACATTCCCGTTTTTAACTGCAGGTAAGTTTTCCCACATTGTTAACGAGGTAACATCTGACTTCCGTTCTTCTGTATCTCCATTTTCTGATTCTCTTACACCAATGAATATATGATCGGCTTCTTCTAGAAATTCGGGCACAGCTTCTAATGAAATACTTGCCCAACCTTCATCTTTTGCTTCTTCAGCAGCCTTTTCCGGAGCACTCAAACCAAGTTGATTGTAAATAATTTCTCCGCCTCTTCCGTAAGACTCACCAAACAAGTATATTTCTTTTTCAGCAAGTTCAATAATAACGACTTTTTCATCGTTCTCAATGACATCTGCTATTTCTTTTTTCTTTTCTTCTACTTTCTCATCGAAGGTAGCAAAATAGGCCTTTACTGCTTCCTCTTTATTTAATATTTTTCCGAATTCAGTAAGCATTTCTCGATAATTATAAGTACCAAAAGGAATTAACACAGTAGGAGCGACTTTTGCAAGCTGTTCATATTTATCTTCTGAATACGTAATAATTAAGTCCGGTTTAAGTGCAATTACCTCTTCTATGCTAATTGACGTTTTATCTCCTACATTTTTCGTATCAGATAATTGATCTTTAAAATATGGGGAATCAAATATCCAGCCAGTAGTTGCAATTGGTGTTACTCCTAGAGCTAATGCATAACCAACATAATCCTGATCAGCGACTAAAACTCGTTCTGGATTTGCCGGAATTTCTACCTCTCCATTTGGACTTTCATATACACGTGTTTGCTCAGCTTGTTCCTCTGATTGTTTTGTATCATCCGCTTTACTGTTCTCTGCTTTTTCTTCTTTATCACTATCTCCACAAGCTGCTAGCAGAAAAATTATTAATAAACAGAAACTGAATGGAAGTATCCGTGAAAATTTCATCTATAATCCTCTTTTCTTTTTCATTTTTTATTAACCTTACGATTTACTCAACAAATATAGAAAATATGGTGCTCCAATAATTGCAACTACAATTCCGGCGGGTATTTCAGATGGCTGTAAAATTGCTTTTCCAATAGTATCTGCAGCAAGTAATAGTAGAGCCCCTGCAACAGCAGATAACGGTAATAGAAAACGGTGATTTGGTCCAATTAATTTTCTTGCTAGATGTGGGCCTATTAAGCCGACAAAGGCGATGCCTCCACTAACAGATATACAAGCAGAAGCTAATCCAACCGAAGCAGCGACTACCTTTAATCGCTCTTTCTCCACGGAAACCCCTAGCCCTGTAGCCACTTCATCACCAAAAGTTAAGACATCAAGCGTTCGTGCTTTCAAAAAGATATATGGTAATAGAATAATCATCCATGGTAATAGCGTAAATACGAAGCGCCATTCAGCCCCCCAAATCCTTCCTGCCATCCAAACTGCTAACACATCATACTTTTGTTCTGGAAGTTGTAAGGAGACAACTAATAGAATTGCATTTAATCCAGCTGCTACCGCAATTCCATTTAACACCAGACGATTAGGTAACAAGCCATTATGCCTATCGTAAGCTAGCATGTAAATAATAATCGCCGTACTAATGCCACCAATTAAGGATAGAAACGGCAGTAGACCAACGGGTATACTTTCGCCAACTGGGTAGTATGCTAATGCTAAAACTACCATTAGTCCTGCACCTGTAGTTATCCCTAATATTCCCGGCTCTGCTAAAGGATTACGTGCTACTCCTTGCAAAATACAGCCGGAAACTGCTAGCCCCGCACCAACTAACATAGAGATGATAATTCGTGGAAGTCTAAATTCAAATAAAATCAATTCTTGCTGGGCGGTCCCATTTCCAATGATTGTTTGTAGCAATTCAGAAGGGGCTAAACGGATCGCGCCAATATTAACACTAATAACAAAAGTAAGCACAATTAAAACAATAAATATAAGTAATATAAGAATCCGTTTTCTTGTTCGTTCATCTTCGGACCGTATTCCTATAGAGCGCATCACAGATTCCTCCTTTCTTTTCTAGCAACATAAAGGAAGAATGGAACACCAATTAAAGCAAATAACGCACCAATTGGCGTTTCTTGTGGTGCATTAATCATACGCGCACCTATATCTGCTATACAAGTAAGAAAGCCGCCTATCACAGCTGAGCATGGAATAATAAGCCGATAATCAACTCCAACAAAAAAGCGGGCAATATGCGGAACAATTAAGCCAACAAAACCTATTGGACCAGCAACTGCGACAGCAACTCCAGCTATTAACAACACGATAATAAAGCCTGCTGCACGTACAAGCTTCGTCCGCTGTCCTAATCCTTTGGCTACATCATCACCAAGACTTAGGATCGTAATTGATTTCGATAACAGCATAGCTGCAATCAGCGCGCCGAGAACCCATGGAAACATTAATTTTAACTGTGTCCATTTCACACCTGCTATACCGCCAGCAAACCAAAAAGCCAAATCCTGACTTAAACTGAAATAAATGCCTATACCTTCACTTAAAGCTGTAAAAAATGCTGTTACAGCAGCTCCAGCTAACACTATTTTTACAGGTGTTACTACTCCTTTTCCCATCGAACTAATACCAAATACAAGAACGACGCTTACACCTGCACCTATAAATGAAAAGAGAATTAATCCATTGTAAGACATCCCAGGAAAGAGCGCAAAGCAAATGGCGACCATAAAGACCGCTCCTGCATTGATCCCTAATATTCCTGGATCAGCTAATGGATTCCTTGTCATCCCTTGCATCATCGCTCCAGCTACAGCAAAAGATGCACCAACTAAAACTCCAGCTAAGGTTCTAGGAAGTCTTAGTTCCTGAATAATGGAGTGTGAAGTACTGGTTGGATCATAATGAAATATCGCTTCCCATACAGTGGAAAATGTAATATCAGCTGCACCTATAGAAATAGAAAGTGTCAGAGCAAATATAGTTGCGATAATACCACCAATTAAAATAATCATTGCTGGCAGTGGTCTAGATTTAATAGATTTCGTTGTTGTATGTAGATCGGATGTCCGAGACTCTGCAGCCATATTTCTTCCCACTTCCTTATCAAAAAGAACTATCTAACCTAATGAAATTGATAATCATTATCATTTATATAGTAGCAATCCTTGATCACTTTGTCTACATCATTTTAGAGGTTTAAAAGAATTTTTTCTAGATGATTGTTTGAAGTCACCAGTTTTTCGTTAATGTTCCTTTGAAGTTCACTGATGCTCACAGATTAATCCTCATCCAGCGACAACTAAAATAGAAGCGTGCCGATTTATATAATTCCGGCACGCTTTTAGAATAAACTATTTAATTACTTCTTTTCCGCCCATATAAGGTTTTAATACTTTAGGGATCTCAACAGTACCATCTGCTTGCTGATAATTTTCGAGGATTGCTGCAACAGTACGACCAATCGCTAGACCAGAACCATTGAGCGTATGCACGAATTCCGGTTTAGCTTTTACATCTCTACGGAATCGTATCCCCGCTCGCCTAGCTTGGAAATCCTCAAAATTAGAACAAGAAGAAATTTCACGATACGTGTTTTGACTAGGGATCCAAACCTCAATATCATATTTTTTTGCTGCTGTAAAACCTAGATCACCAGTACACATGCTCATAACACGATATGGTAGCTCTAATAACTGTAATACTTTTTCTGCATGTCCAGTCAACATTTCCAATGTTTCATAAGATTCTTCTGGTTTAACAAAATGAACAAGCTCCACTTTATTAAATTGATGCTGGCGAATCAATCCTCTAGTATCTCTACCTGCTGATCCTGCTTCAGAACGGAAGCACCCACTAAATGCGGCATATTTTTTTGGCAAGTCATCACTAGATAAGATTTCATCCCGATGATAATTCGTTACTGGTACTTCCGCGGTTGGTGCCATAAAGTAATCCCAATCAACTAATTTAAATGCATCCTCCTCGAACTTCGGCAGCTGTCCTGTTCCGGTCATACTTGTACGATTTACCATATATGGTGGAATCATTTCCTCATAACCATGTTCATCCGCATGTAGATCCATCATAAAATTCCATAAAGCACGCTCTAAGCGTGCCCCTAAGCCTTTGTAGAATACAAAACGGCTGCCAGTCACTTTCCCTGCACGTTCAAAATCCAATATACCCAAATTTGTTGCGATATCCCAATGTGGTTGAGCTTCATAAGCAAAGTTTGGACGTTCGCCCCATTGACGCACTTCAATGTTATCATCTTCATCTTCACCAACAGGTACACTTTCATGTGGAATGTTTGGAATGGATAGCATAATTTGCCCCAATTGTTCCTCGATTTCTTTTAAATTTTTATCCAGTATAGCAATCTTTTCACCAACCTCGCGCATTTCCTTGATAGCTGGCTCTGCATCTTTCTTTTCTCTTTTTAATACAGATATTTGTTTAGATGCTTCATTTCGCTTTGCCTTCAGCTGTTCTGTTTCAGCTATAAGCTTACGCCGGTTTTCGTCAAGGTCCTCAAAACGATCCAGCTCTGATAAATCTTCGCCACGATGGGTTAATTTTGCTTTCACTTCTTGAAAATTGTTTCGTAAAAATTTCATGTCTAGCATTACAATTGTCCTCCTTAGTTATGTTATGTCTAATAAATAAAAATCAAAAAACTCCCGTCCCTAATGAAATAGGGACGAGAGTAAAATTCCCGCGTTGCCACCCTGATTGAAGAGAAATCTCTTCCGGCTTATCGTTTTAACGGTACGTCACCGGGTTTACTTACTATCCAAAGAATTCCATAAACCAATTCAAGGATGGATTCATAGCTATCTAATATCGATTCACACCAACCATCGATTCTCTTTAAGAAGATAAACTACTACTATTTCCTGTCAACATCGTTTTATATAGGTATTATATTACATCATAGCTGATTTTTTATGTATATGCAACTATCATTTTTTTGCAACTGCGCACCCCCATCCCTCGTTTGTTGTCGTCCATAATGCCAAAGATGTATCTGGAAGAACATTTTTTGCTACAGCTACCGTATCCTATCGCCCAACATGTTGAAGCGAATGTAATAGAGCAAGGTGTTGACAACCAAAAAGAGAATAAAAAAAGGCTCAGACATAGTACGCTAATCAAAAAACCGAACGATAATTCGAAGCAATGGTACCGTCCCCTGGAAGTTAAAGTGAAAAATCTAACTTCCGGGATAACCACCTTTAACTAGCATTCGAATTCGTTCGGTCTTATTCTGATTATAAAACTCCTACATGCAAAGAAAAAGCATTTGAGTTATGTCTCATCAGGTTTACTAGTGTTAAGTACTTGCTACAGCTTTCTTAACCATCTGAACAAAATAAGCAATCATCCGATTATCATCTGTTAATTCAGGATGAAAAGCTGTTGCTAGATAGTTACCTTGTCTAACTGTAACAATGTGTTCGTTATACGTAGCAAGTATCTCTACATCGGGTCCTGCTTTAACAACATAGGGCGCGCGAATAAACACAGCATTAAAATCTGCTGCAATACCATGCACCTCTACATCGGCCTCAAAACTCGCAACCTGACGTCCAAATGCATTACGAGCAACTTCCATATCAATTAGTTTTAAATGTGCAGTATCTTGATCCTTTATGGCAGTCGCCATTAAAATCATTCCAGCACACGTGCCAAAGATAGGCTTACCTTGCTTACCAAAATCTTGAATAGCATCAAAAAAGTCATAGCTGTCAATTAATCTTCTAATCGTTGTGCTTTCACCGCCAGGAAGAATTAATCCATCAATCTCAGCTAGCTGTTCTTTTCGTTTTATCTCTATTGCATTAGCACTACAAGCCTTTACAGCCCGAAGATGCTCGCGGACTGCACCTTGTAATGCAAGCACTCCAATTGTTGTCATATGGAATCCTTCCTTCTATTCACTACGATCCTGCATACGATCATGTGCTTCAATGGTGCTCATTTCAATACCTTTCATGGCAACCCCAAGGTCCTTAGAAAGTTCTGCAATCAATTTATAATCTCGGTAATGTGTTGTCGCCTCTACAATGGCCTTAGCAAACTTGGCAGGATTTGCAGATTTGAAGATACCTGAACCAACAAATACACCATCAGCCCCTAACTCCATCATGAGTGCAGCATCACTTGGTGTCGCTATCCCACCAGCTGCAAAATTAACCACAGGTAGACGGCCATCCTCACGAATTTCGATTAGTAATTCGAACGGTGCACCTATCTCCTTGGCATAAGTCATCACTTCATCTCTTGACATCGCAGTAAGCTTCCTAATTTCTGATTGTACCTGACGCATGTGACGAACTGCTTCTACAATATTCCCTGTTCCAGGTTCACCTTTGGTACGTAACATGGAAGCACCCTCGCCAATCCGACGTGCCGCTTCTCCTAGATTACGACAGCCACAAACAAATGGTACGGTATAATCTGATTTATTAATATGATACACATCATCAGCTGGTGTTAAGACTTCACTTTCATCAATATAGTCAACACCCATTGCTTCTAACACTCGTGCTTCTGTGATATGTCCAATGCGTGCCTTTGCCATTACAGGAATCGAGACAGCATTTAGCACTTCTTCTGTTATAGTAGGGTCCGCCATACGAGCGACACCACCAGCTGCTCGTATATCAGATGGAACACGTTCAAGAGCCATTACCGCAACTGCTCCTGCTTCCTCAGCAATCTTCGCCTGTTCAGCATTGACAACGTCCATAATAACGCCGCCCTTTTGCATTTCTGCCATACCACGTTTTACACGTTCTGTACCTGTATGAGACATATAAACTCCCCCTTGTTATAAAATAACTATATCAGATGATCAAGTTTTCCTCTTTAAGAAAAATTGATTAGAATAAGCCTTTCACCCAATCAACTACTGTCGTAAATAAATCAGCAAAGAAATCACCAATTGCTCCAAGTGTTAACATAAACCAGTTGGATTTTTCAACTGTTTCATTCGCTACAACATCTACCGTACTATTACTATCTTTAATAATATAGCCATAGTCATTCTCGCCCTTATATTTAAGCTGTGCTGTCCCAATCTTTTCTCCCTTTTTAATTGGTGCAGTCAATTTGCCCTCTTTATTTAACAAATCTTTATTTATTGTATATTCCATACTATATTTATCTTTTTCATTAGGCTTAATAGGTATCGTTATTCCTTCTTTAATAGAAATATCAACCTGATCTTCCTTTCCTTTCGCTACTGGAAGGGAGGATTTACCTTTTACTTGATGTCCTGCCGGAAATACCTCTGTGCTTTCAAACTGTTGGAAACCATAATTAAATAATTTGGCAGTCTCCTCAAATCGCTTTTCTTCACTATCCGTTTGCATCACAACTGAAATCAAGCGCTGATTATTTTTTTTAGCTGTTCCTGTAAAGCAGTAACCAGCTAAATCAGTATATCCTGTCTTTAACCCATCTACACCTTCATAATAAAATTGCTCTAAAAAGGTTGTTTTATGCGGAAGCATGTGGTTCCAATTTCGGATCTCTTTTCCATCAAATTCGGTGGATGGCATGCTAGAAACCTCTAACGATTCTGGATAGTCATTTACTAGATGATAGGCAAGTAGCGCAGCAGATTCCGCAGAAAGCAAGTTTGTACCATTAGGATCTGTTCCTTCTGGATGGTTTTTTCCCAATGATTCATTGTCTAAACCAGTGGAATTAACGAATTTAAAGTCAGGAAGCCCCATTTCCTCTCCCTTTTTATTCATCATTTTCACAAATTCCGCTTCTGAACCTGCAATCAATTCAGCTAATGCAATCGAAGTAGCATTATCAGAGTTGATTGCCATTGCGTTATACAAATCTTTTACTTTATAATCCTTCGATTGTTCTAATCCTATTCCTGAAAAAGAAGCATTAGCAGAAATGCTGTATGGATAGTCACTAATCTGTGTTGTTGTATCCCAGCTGATTTGACCCTTTTCGATGGCTTCCCATACGAGATATTCTGTCATCATTTTGGTCATACTAGCTGGAGGAAGAGCCACATCCGCATTCTTGGCAAATAAAATTTTACCAGTATTTGCATCTACTAATATCGCAGATTCTGCCTCAATATCCAATGTTTCTGCAGCATTTGCAGTAAATGGCTTTGCAATGATAGAAACCATCATTACCATCGCTGCTAGTAAAATGACGAAACTCTTTTGTAGACTATGTTTCAACTTTCTGTACCTCCAACCTGTAGTTTAACCTCTATGTTTGTTGCACACTTTTTCAATTTAAGGATGCACTTAGTTATTTTACCATAGAAATAGACAAAAAAATAGACAGGGAAATATCCCCATCTACAATTTTTTCATCGACTAGTACAAAGTTTGTCGTAAAGACTATATAGAATAATTAGGTGCCTCTTTGGTAATTTGTACATCATGTGGATGACTTTCCCTTAGCCCCGCATTTGTAATTTTTACGAATTGAGCATCTTCTCTTAGTGCATCAATAGTTTCTGTACCACAATAACCCATTCCAGAACGAAGTCCGCCCATTAATTGATGAATCGTATCAGCAAGTGGACCTTTATAAGCAACTCTACCTTCAATTCCTTCAGGGACAAGCTTCTTCACATCAGAGTCCTCTTGGAAATAACGATCTTTTGAGCCTGCCTTCATTGCACCAACAGATCCCATTCCTCGGTAAACTTTATATTGTCTTCCTTGGAAAATCTCCGTTTCACCAGGGCTTTCGGAAACACCTGCAAACATGCTACCTAGCATAACCGCATGAGCTCCTGCAGCCAATGCTTTTACAATGTCACCTGAATACTTGATACCACCATCTGCAATAACAGGTACATTATATTCAGCAGCTGCTTGCGCACAATCATATACTGCTGTAATTTGTGGAACACCTACACCGGCTACGACACGTGTAGTGCAAATAGAGCCAGGGCCAATTCCTACTTTAACAATCGATGCTCCAGCCTCAATCAGCTCTTTCGTTGCTTGAGGTGTTGCTACGTTACCTGCAATAATATCTAATGACGGATAAGCCTTACGTACTGCTTTTACTTGTTCGATAACCCCTTGTGAGTGGCCATGAGCTGTGTCAATAACGATAGCGTCAACGCCAGCTTCCACAAGCTTTTCAATTCGTTTCATAGCATCTCCTGTCACACCAACTGCTGCACCTGCTAATAGTCTACCTTGCGCATCTTTTGCTGCATGTGGAAACTCAATTACTTTTTCAATATCTTTTATAGTAATTAATCCTTTTAGAACCGTTTGATCATCCACTAATGGCAGCTTTTCAATTTTATATTGTTGGAGGATTTGTTCAGCTTCTTCTAAAGTTGTACCAACTGGTGCTGTTACCAGATTTTCACTTGTCATCACTTCTGAAATCAATATAGAATAATCTTGAATAAATCGAAGATCACGATTCGTAAGTATTCCTACAAGCTTCTGTTCATCCGTGTTATTAACAATCGGTACACCCGATATGCGAAATTTACCCATCAAATGTTCTGCATCATATACCTGATGTTCTGGAGTTAAAAAGAATGGGTTTGTAATTACGCCACTTTCGGAACGTTTAACACGATCTACTTGCTCTGCTTGCTCCTCAATCGACATATTCTTATGAATAATACCAATTCCACCTTGTCGAGCCATTGCTATTGCCATCGATGCTTCTGTTACAGTATCCATTCCAGCACTTATTAATGGGGTGTTGAGCTTTATATTGTCCGTTAGTTGTGTACTTACATCCACATCCTTTGGCAATACCTCTGATTTTGCAGGCATTAACAAAACATCATCAAACGTTAAACCTTCTTTAGAAAATTTATCTTCTCGCATGCTTATCCTCCTTATAAGTTTAGATAACTATCTAGGCTTTTCACTACACCCTTATGTATGCAAGAACCGAACTTGCATACACTAGTAGTACTTCTATTTTTATTTACAATACGCCAACATATTAGCTTTTTCAACAAGAGATTGTTGGAAATAAAAAAATAAATAGATTCAAAATTTTTTAATAGTTAAGAGGTATCATCTATGAATCCGATTATCTCCTTTGTTAATTACTTACAATCCCAACAAACTGCACAAAGCTATTTATGCCATTGTTATACACAGTTAAAACTTCCAGATCCGGAAGCGAAGAGCTATGAGAATTGTAATGCCTTTATCTATTATTTAAACCATGGGAACCGATTTTATCAGCAAGGAAGGAAGTCTGATCCTTTTATGCAGCCGATTCTTTATTTTTATGGGATGGTGCACTTCATTAAAGCCTGCTTATTAACCAAACGCCCAAATTATCCTGAGTCGACCAACTTATTAGCTCATGGTGTAACAGCTAGGAAAAGAAAGAAAAAGGATTATACATTTATGAATGATGAGGTAAAAGTACAACATAATGGCTTATTCCCTTACTTTTCTGAGCATTTATACGAGCAAACGATTCCATTTGAAAAAAGAAGTATGAAACATTTATTAGCAGTAATACCAGAAATGAATCAACTCTTTCAATTTCAAGGGGAACATAAGATGGTACCTGTCGGAAAACAATATTCCAAACTATTAGAGTTTCCAGCTCATTTACTGGATTCCTATCATTTAACAGATACAGCCTTTATTCGCCGAATTCAACCATACCTACCAAATATAAAATATTATGATTACGATGATCGTATGATTCGAATGGAGGTTACTGATCCAGTTAAAAAAGTAACTGGCCCATTTTTCGTCCACAGTTCTACAGAACAATTATTTTTCCCTTTAAAACGTGAAGATTATCTGTCCATTCACGAAGTGATGGTACATTATTTGATTTTATATAATCTAAGCATGCTTTGTCGTTATGAAACAGAGTGGTGGGGAGATTTATTCGTCGCAAAACCCGACATCGATTATCCATTCATTTTGTACTTCTTAGAATTAACGTCAACTAAAATGCCACTTCTATTAGGGGAAAATTTATACGATCAACGAAAAAAATTGTAAGAGAGTCAGTCGATGCTAGACGAACTCTCTAAAATCTCTTCAATATAAACAGTAGGATGATTTTGTAATGCCATGATGTCGTCATTATCTTGTAGCCTTATCATTGGTCGAGTTGGCTTATTGGCATCAGTGAAGACAATCTCCCCTATCATTGCATTGGATAGCTTTACCTTTGTCCCTACGGGGAAATTGGTAATACCTTGCACAAAAGTATGAACTACATCTGGATCTAACTTAGAAAATTGCTCCTGCCGCAGTTTCTCCATTACCTTAAAAGGGGATTGCTTTTCCTTATATAACCGATCACAAATCATAGCATGGTACATATCACAAACAGCGACAATCCGAGCATAACGATGAATTTTCCCTTTGGATAATCCAAGTGGATAACCACTGCCATCCATTCGCTCGTGATGTTGTAAGACTGCTTGTTTAACAGCTTGTTTAATCGTTGGTAATTTCTCGGTTAATCGATAGGAATAAGTAGGATGCTTTTTTACTTCTAATAAATCTTCAGTTGTTAAAAAATGATGTTTCTTCACGATGGCAGGATCAATTCTTGCCATTCCACAATCACTTAAAAATCCTGCTAGACCAACTTGTAACCATTCTCCTTTTGCGTATCCGGTTTTGTATCCGAGATAAGCCGATAAAATAGCCACCGCCACATTATGATGAAAGAAATAGTCCTCCCTAGTTGCATAGTGATGTATAGTATAGATTTCCTGGCTGATGTCTTTCATTCGCCCTAACAAAGGAATAATCAACTTACGTACTTGAGTAATATCAATAGCTGAGCCGTTTTGCCAAGATACAAAGAGCGCTTTGTATTGCTTAACAGCTAGCTGATAATGTGCTGCAAATGGTAAAGATGATGTTTCCTCACGAAGGTTAGTTTCTAACAAATCACTCTTTCTTTGCTGCATTTCTTCCTCTTTCGGCTGATATTCACTACCATCTGCCAACTTTGGAGAGACATGAACGGTTTTCACTAGGAATTTTTGTAATACAACAATATGCTGCTCTGTAAGCACAGTCTGCTTAGGGATTATCGGACGACTCGTTTTTCCTTCTACGTCCTTCATTAAAACACAGCCTGGTATTAGATGTAATGGACTTACTTGCATATTACTTTCCTCCCCACTAGATAAATAAGATATATAAAATAGGATAGTATCTCATTGTGTTTCATCTAGTTGAAAAAAAGATGGCCGAACGTCAGCCATCTTTTCAATTATTCTTCCACATCTTCTGTTGTATCTTGTGCTGCTTGATCTTTCTGATCCACTTGTTCTTCTTCCTCATCCTGATCAATCCTTGTTACAGTAGCTACTTCCTCATCATCCTGTAAACGGATCAAACGAACTCCCATCGTATTACGTCCAGTCTCTGATATATCTTCGACTGGAATACGAATGAGTACACCTGCAACAGTAATTAGCATAAGATCTTCTTTACCTGAAACAACTTTCACCGCTGCTACATGTCCTGTTTTTTCTGTTAAATTACAAGTGTATATTCCTTTACCACCACGATTTGTTATTCGATACTCTGACTCTGGTGTTTGTTTACCATAACCCTTACTTGTTACGTGGAGAATCTTAGCATCTTCCTGTAAGATTTCCATGGAAACAACCTCATCATCTTCACGTAATGATATACCCTTTACGCCAGCTGCAGTCCTTCCCATAGATCGTATTTGGTCCTCTGGAAAACGAATTAAATAGCCATTTTTCGTTGCAATCATCATATCCTTTGTACCATCAGTTAGCCGCACTGAGATCAGCTCATCTTCTTCTCGAAGTCCTACTGCAATAAGTCCACCTTTACGAATATTTGCAAATTGGGCAAGTGACGTACGTTTAGAAATACCGTGCTTCGTTGTAAAAAATAAAAATTGATCTTCACGATAGTCTTTTACAGAGATAACCGCATTCACCCATTCGCCTTTCTCAATTTGCAACAGATTAATAATGGGAATTCCTTTTGCAGTTCTACTGAACTCTGGCACTTCATATCCTTTTGCCTTGTACACTTTACCTTTATTTGTGAAGAATAATATAGTGTCATGGGTAGAAGTAGAGACAAGATGTTCAACAAAATCATCCTCATTCGTTCCCATTCCTTGGATACCACGACCGCCACGCTTCTGAGTACGATAGGTAGAAGAAGGTAATCGTTTGATATATCCCTGATGTGTTAATGTAATAACAATGTTTTCTTCTGGGATTAGATCTTCGTCCTCAAAGAAATCACTACCACCAACAACAATTTCAGTTCGACGATCATCATTAAAGCGTTCCTTAATTTCTGTTAGCTCTTCACGAATAATCTCTAATACCTTTTCTTCATCCGCTAAAATCGCTTTTAACTCTTCAATTAGTTTTTGAAGTTCTTTATACTCATTTTCAATTTTTTCACGTTCAAGACCTGTTAAACGTTGTAAACGCATATCTAAAATTGCTTGTGCTTGTTTCTCAGATAGATCAAAACGTTCAATTAGTCCAGTACGTGCAATATCTGTTGTCTTTGAACTACGAATAAGCGCAATAACCTCATCCAAATTATCAAGCGCAATTCGCAACCCCTCTAAAATATGTGCACGTGCCTCAGCTTTTCGCAATTCAAATGCTGTACGCCGTTTAATAATTACTTTTTGATGCTCTAAATAATGAATAAGACATTGTTTGATTGAAAGTACTTTAGGTTGTCCGTCTACTAATGCCAACGTATTTATCCCAAAGGTAGTTTGCAACGCAGTATGTTTATATAAATTATTAAGAACAACATTCGCATTTACATCCCGACGGAGTTCAATAACGACACGTAGCCCATCACGATCTGATTCATCTCGTAAATCAGTAATTCCGTCAATTCGTTTATCTCGTACAAGCTCAGCAATCTTCTCTATCAGCTTTGCTTTATTTACCTGATATGGTAATTCAGTTGCAATAATCGTAGACTTTCCGTTTGGCTTCTCTTCAATATTGACTTTTGCTCGAATAGTAACAGAGCCTTTCCCTGTTTCATATGCTTTGCGAATTCCACTCCTACCAAGAATTTGCCCAGCTGTAGGGAAATCAGGACCATGAATATAATCCTCCATCAGTTCATCAATTGTAATTTCTGGATCTTTACTTAGCGCAAGTACGGCATCTATTGTTTCACCAAGATTATGTGGTGGAATATTTGTTGCCATCCCTACAGCTATCCCTGATGCTCCATTAACAAGTAAGTTAGGAAATCTAGAAGGGAAAACAACTGGTTCCCTTTCTGAGCCATCATAGTTATCCGTATAATCGATTGTATCTTTATTGATATCACGCAATAATTCCATGGATATTTTTGACATTCTTGCTTCCGTATAACGCATTGCTGCCGCTGAATCTCCATCTACAGAACCAAAATTACCATGCCCATCTACCAGCATATTTCGATAACTAAAATCCTGCGCCATCCTTACCATAGCTTCATAAACAGCTGAATCACCATGTGGATGATATTTACCAATTACTTCACCAACGATACGAGCAGATTTTTTATAAGCTTTATCTGCATGCATACCTAAATCATTCATTGCATATAATATTCTACGATGAACAGGCTTTAATCCGTCACGAACATCTGGAAGAGCACGTGAGACAATAACACTCATTGCATAATCAAGGAATGATGTACGCATTTCCTGACTAAGATTTATCTCCTGTACATTTGGACGTTGCTGATCCGCCATTGTAATACTACCTCCATTCACTAGTACAACCAAAACCTATAAAGCCTGAGAAGCTGGCTTTATATTTTATATAACAACGTGGAACGTGGCTTTATCTAAATATCCAAATTCTTTACATATTGGGCATTCTCTTGGATAAAGTTTCTTCGTGGTTCCACTTTATCTCCCATCAGCACATCAAAAATCTGATCAGCGTCAATTGCATCAGATAATTCAACTTGAAGAAGGGTACGTGATTCTGGACTCATTGTTGTTTCCCAAAGTTGCGTTGCATTCATTTCCCCTAAACCTTTATATCGCTGCAAGCCTGGTTTTGGAGCTTTCGGTATTTCCTCTAATATCCGTTCCATCTCTTTGTCATTGTAGGCATAATGAACAGCCTTACCTTGTTGTATCTTGTAAAGAGGTGGCTGCGCAATATAAACATAGCCATGCTCAATAAGTGGGCGCATATAACGATAAAAGAAGGTTAACAATAACGTTCGAATATGGGCACCATCAACATCGGCATCTGTCATAAGCACAATTTTATGATAACGGGCTTTAGTGATATCAAAATCCTCGCCAATCCCTGTACCTAAAGCAGTAATAATCGTTCGCACTTCATTATTTGATAAAATTTTATCAAGCCGCGCTTTTTCTACGTTTAAAATCTTTCCACGTAAAGGTAAGATTGCTTGAAAATGTCGGTCACGTCCTTGTTTAGCAGATCCTCCCGCAGAATCTCCCTCCACAATGTACAATTCACTGATTTTAGCATCCTTTGAAGAACAATCTGCAAGTTTACCAGGTAAATTGGATACTTCCAACGCACTTTTTCTACGTGTCAGTTCACGAGCTTTTTTCGCCGCTGCCCGGGCACGTGAAGCCATTAATCCTTTTTCTACAACGATTTTAGCAACGTTTGGATTTTCGAATAAAAATTTAGAAAAGGTTTCACTAAAAACAGAATCGGTAACTGTCCGTACTTCACTATTACCTAATTTAGTCTTTGTTTGACCTTCAAACTGAGGATCAGGATGTTTAACGGAAACAATTGCTGTCAATCCTTCGCGAACATCGTCTCCAGATAAATTCGGATCATTTTCCTTAAATAAGTTATTCTTTCTAGCATAATCGTTAATCACACGTGTCAATCCTGTTTTAAACCCAGATTCATGCATACCGCCCTCATAGGTATGAATATTATTGGCAAATGAATAGAGATTGCTCGTAAAGCCATCATTGTATTGAATGGCAACTTCTACAGATATCCCTTGCTCTTCTCCTTCAGCATAAAAAGGCTCATGCAAAATTTCCTTTGTGCGATTTATATATTCTACATAAGAGCTAATTCCACCCTCATAATGATAATTAATTGGCTCTGAGTCTGTTCGCTTATCTTCAATGGAAATATTGATTCCCTTATTTAGAAATGCTAACTCTCTAAGTCGTTGAGATAACGTATCAAAATTATACGTCGTGGTTTCGTTAAAGATTTCTGGATCAGGATTGAAATGTGTAATTGTTCCCGTAATATCTGTTTCGCCAACTACTTCAATTTCCCCTTGTGGAACACCTTTTTTAAACTGTAAATAATGAATTTTATTATCTCGATGGACATGTACCTCTAAATTAGTAGACAGCGCATTAACAACAGAAGCACCTACGCCATGAAGCCCACCAGAAACCTTATAACCACCACCACCGAACTTTCCTCCGGCATGAAGGACAGTCATAATAACTTCTAAAGCTGGGCGTCCTGTTTTTTTCTGGATATCAACAGGGATACCGCGTCCATTATCCTTTACCGTTATACTATTATCCTTTTCGATAATAACCTCGATCTTATCACAATAGCCAGCTAGGGCTTCATCAATACTGTTATCTACAATTTCCCAGACGAGATGATGCAAGCCTTTTTCACTTGTTGAACCAATATACATTCCGGGACGTTTACGGACCGCTTCTAGCCCTTCAAGTACCTGTATTTGATCTGCATCATAGGCCTGTTCATTCATGATCTTATCTTCCATTGACATGTTTTCACATCCATTTCTAAACTTCTTCGGAATCTAGTTCCTTAATTTCGTCTGAAAAATCATCGAGCTTGCTGATTGTAGATATCATACTTGCTCTTTTTTTCAGAGTAGAGACAGATAAAGTGCTATAATACATCATCTCTTTCGTAATCATGACTGATTTTGCATGTTCAATCGGTCCAGCTACTCGCTTCTCTTTTAATGATTCTGTCATTAACTCTTCCATAATGGTTGATGATGAAATTAAATGATAATCAATAATAGCAACAACATCACTCGAGTGAATAACGGTATCATTTCCAATATGAATAAACATCTGTATCCCCCCACATTATGCTTCTACTTTTCCTTCCTGCACACGAAAGATTTCCGCTTTTTCTAATGTTTCATGATTAATGCCATCAACACTTGTGGTGGATACGAAGGTCTGAACTTTACCATGAATTGTGTTTAAAAGATGAGATTGTCGGAAATCATCTAGTTCGCTTAACACATCATCCAACAATAAAATGGGGTATTCTCCTACCTCACTATAAATTAATTCAATCTCTGCTAGTTTTACAGATAAAGCTGCTGTTCGCTGCTGTCCTTGTGATCCATAGGTTTGTACGTCTCTATGATTAACATAAAACAGCAGATCGTCACGATGGGGGCCAATTAATGTTGTCCCTCTCTCGATCTCTTTTTCTTGAATGCTTTTGAATTTTTCACAGTATATATCTTCTATTTTCTCCTTATTTGCTTCTTCTGATACTTCTATTGTCGGAGAATACTTTATTTCCAGACTTTCAAGTTGACGACTAATACCATAATGTATCGGACTAGCCCATTTTCTTAATAAATCCAAAAAAACAAACCGCCTTTCCAATAGAGTTGCGGCATGTTCTGAGAGCTGCTCTGTTAAAACCTGCAACATCGTAGTATCTTGATCCGATCTGCGTTGCAATTGTTTTAGAACAGAATTACGTTGTTTAAGGATTTTTTGGTACTGTCCTAAATGATAGATGTAACGAGGCTGTATTTGGCCAAGTTCCATATCAATGAAACGTCTGCGAATTTGTGGTGCTCCTTTTACAAGTGTTAAATCCTCTGGAGCAAACATAACAACATTTAGCGCTCCTATATAATCACTTAACCGCTTTTGTTCCAATCGATTTAACTTCGCCTTTTTCCCTTTTGAGGAGATTACGATTTCTAGCGGAAAAGATTGTTTTCTTTTAGTAATTCTACCTTCTATTTTAGCATATTCTTCATCCCATTTGATCAATTCCTTTTCTCTAGGAGTTCGATGGGACTTTGTAAAGGCAAGCAGGTAGATAGCCTCCATTAAATTCGTTTTCCCCTGCGCATTTTCACCGATAATTACATTTATCTTATCATCAAATGATATATCCAATTTATGGTAATTACGGTAATTTTTTAATTGTAGCTTTTCAATATGCATAGTTAATCCTCTTCTAATCATAAAAAATTATGATTCCATCCTTTTAACGTAGGTAATCTATTGAAATAACGTTTTTCGAAAACAGATTTTTATGAATGACGGCTTGCTGATGCCTGTTAAATTCTTCCTAGTAATGAGATTGCAAAGCAGCAAAAATAGCTTGAACCTGAACGAATTGCAGACGCAGAATGAAAAAAGCTGCGTCAGAAACAAGCAAGTTTTATTTTAACCGTCAAAATCATTTTCTAAGACTCTATATGTTAATTCATTTTTTATCAATCTGTAACGAGAAAAGACCCGATTTCCTCAATCTTCACCACATCACCAGGATATAGCTTTCTCCCTCGCCTATGTTCTCGTTCACCATTAACTAAGACGCCAACATCTTGTAAATAAGCTTTTACCATACCACCAGATTCTAAAACATTGGCAAGCTTGATGAATTGGCCTAAGGAGATATATTCCGTTCGTATAGTTATTTTTTCAGGCATATTATCACTCTTTTAGGTCATATTTGTAAAACACGTATCTATTTATCCTCTATTCTTATTTTACTAAAGATTTTCCATTAAGGAAAGGTATGACCCTTTATATCCTAAAATAATCGCTTATTTAGGCTAAAAATCACTTATACAGATGTAAAAAGCCCTTATCTTCGTCCGATAAGAGCTTTTTATTAAATTTTACGCTGAAATATCAAAGTGATTGTTAATTTTTTGATTAAATTAACGGAAAGCATGAGCTATTTTTAGTATGTTCTCACAGGTACAATTAACTGCAGGATAGAGTCTTCATTTGCTGGATGAATAATAAATGGTCGTAGCGCTCCAGTGAATTCGATATTCACATCCTCAAATTCAATGGCTTTCAATGCATCCATCATGTATTTAGAACTAAATGAAATCTTTAACTCTTCTCCCTCTATTGAAGATACCGTAACTTCTTCTGTAACATTTCCAACTTCTGGATGATTACTTGCAATTTCTACTAGCTGATCACCTTGTGTAGTTAAACGAACTACATTATTGCGTTCTTCTTTAGCTAATAGGGAAGCACGATCAATTGTACTTAATAATTCTTTCGTTTTAACATGCAATACCGTTTTGCTTTGATCAGGAATTAACCGAGAGGTTTCTGGATAATTACCGTCTAATAAACGGGATAAGAAATTCAAATGTTTTGTTCGGAATAAAATTTGATTACTAGTTACACTAATTTCAACCTTATCCTCTGTATCATCTAAGATTTTGTTTAATTCATTTAGACTTTTTCCCGGAACAACAACATTAGAAAATTCATTGGTAGTATCTGCTACTGGTATCGTTCTAGAAGCTAGTCGATGACTATCTGTCGCTGTAAATGTAAGTGTTTGATTTTCTAATTTTACATTTACACCCGTTAAGATTGGTCGAGTTTCCATTGTGGATACAGCAAATACCGTTTGTTTAATTAAGCTCTTTAGTAAATCAATTGGTAGTTCAAAACTATCATCTGTCTGTAATTTAGGTAATTGTGGATATTCTGTAGCATCTTGTCCATTTAAATTAAATTCTGCTTTTCCTGAGCGAATGGTTACTTTTAAGTTTTCATCTGCATGTATTTCTATCGTCTTTTCAGGAAGTTTGCGAACAATGTCTGGGAAATACTTCGCTTGTAGTACAATACTTCCTTCTTCAATGTACTCAACATTAACCGTACCGTTTTCTTCAGCAGGAATATAGGACTCAATAGATATATCAGAATCACTTCCTGTTAAGGTTATACCGTCTTGTCTAGCTTCAATTTTTATTCCAGTTAATATAGGAATAACCGTTCTAGATGAAATAGCCTTCATTACATTTTGAACACTTGCTATTAATTGATCTCGCTGAATGATAAATTTCATGAAATAAATCCTCCTAGTGGAAGTTCTTTTTAATTATATTATTTTATAAAAATATAGTAATAATAATAATAATAATAAGGGCTGTGATTATGTGGATAAATCTGTTTTTGTCAATGCGCTAAGGTTATTCACATGTGGACAACTTGTTTATAAGGTTGTCTCTGTTTTCCACAGTTTTCACAGGATCTTTAATTAGCTGAAAATGAGAAAGTGAGAGTTATCATTTAAAGTGATTTTAATTGCTCTTTCAATTCTTCAAGTTCTTTTACTAATTGCGTATCCTTTTCCATCAACTTTGATACTTTTTCATGAGCATGAATTACTGTAGTATGATCTCGCCCACCGAACTCTTCACCGATTTTTGGTAAGGATGCGTCTGTCATTTCTCGAGATAGATACATAGCAATCTGGCGTGGAAAAGCAATCGATTTTGTCCGTTTTTTGGCAATAAAATCTTCTAATCGTACATTATATTTTGCTCCAACCGTTTCTTGAATGCTCTGGATAGTTATTATCTTTGGTTGATTACTAGGAATAATATCTTTTAAAGCATCAGCAGCTAGTGATGCATCAATATCTTGATTAACTAAGGATGAATAAGCAACAATTCGAATAAGCGCACCTTCTAGCTCGCGAATATTCGTATCAATTTGATTAGCGATATAAAGCATAACCTCATTTGGAATGTCGAGTCCTTCTGCTTTTGCTTTTTTTGTTAAGATAGCAATTCTGGTCTCTAAATCCGGTGGTGTAATATCTGTAATTAATCCCCATTCAAAGCGAGAGCGAAGCCTGTCCTCTAAAGTTGGAATCTCTTTTGGTGGCCGATCACTTGAAATAATTATTTGTTTATTATCGTCATGTAATGCATTAAATGTATGGAAAAATTCTTCCTGTGTCGATTCCTTACCTGCTATAAATTGAATATCATCAATTAGCAGAACATCAACATTACGATATTTATTACGAAAGTTAACTGTTTTATTATCCATAATTGCGTTAATAAATTCGTTTGTAAATTTCTCAGAAGATAGATAAACGACCTTTGCGTTTGGATTATGATCACGTACATAATGTCCAATGGCATGCATTAAATGTGTTTTCCCTAGACCTACTCCTCCATATATAAACAACGGGTTATATGCTTGTGCTGGTGCCTCAGCTACAGCCAAGGATGCAGCATGAGCGAATCTGTTTCCAGCACCAATAACAAACGTATCAAAGGTATATTTTGCATTTAACATGGATTTAGGTGCTTCATTAGGATCGTCTTTTGGCTTTTGCTTCTGTGTAGGTTCGAAGTTATCAATCGACGTACTTGTATTCGGAAGTATAAATTTAGCAACAATATCTGAACCAGTTATTTCTGATAGAATCTCGGAAATAAGCTTTGTGTATTGATTTTCAAGCCAATCTCTAGCAAATTCATTTGGTGCGGAAACAATAAGTGTATTGTTTTCGATGGTTTCTGCTTTTGTGTTCTTTAACCATGTATCAAAGCTCGGCTTACTAATTTTTTCTTCAATTCTCTCTAAGGTAGCTATCCATATTTCCTGTATATTCTCCAAGCAGAATTTCACTCCTTTCACTGTAATAAATGTCATCCACTTCCAATTATCGATGTTTCTATTAGGAACCATTTATGTTAATTAATGAGTATTTACGTAAAGACTGCATACTGCTCCAATTAATGAGTAATAATGACATAAAAAGCCTCTCTCAATCTTTTAAAGATGGAAAGGCAAGATAAATAGAATTTACGTTTAGGTCTACTTCCAATTGTATTTAAAATTGAAGGGTTAAAATGGTATAACAAAAATAATATTGGTGTGGATAAATAAATATAGGTGGAATAAGCTTTGAATTAATTATAAACGTTGTCCACAGCTTTGTTGATAACAACATAAACAATCATGTTAACAAGTATCCACAAGTTATCCACAGTTTGTGTATAACTAGAATTTCAGTTTTCTTTTTTCACAAGTTAAACACAAATATAATATCAGAAAAACCCTTTGAATGCAATGGGGTTTCGACAGTTATCCACAAAGTCCATCGGTTGTAGACAATTATTGTCCACACCACTATATTTTGTGATTTTCCTGTCGATATATGTTGTGGATAGCAAATAAGACTCGATTATTTCCAAACAGTAGGGTGTGGATAGTTTAAATTAGAAGTGAGTTGACAGATGGAAGTATTTTTACGTATAATTACAAAGACTGTCTATTGACTGTTTAATAAAAGATTATTTCATCCCTTAGGGAGGTGCAGGATAAATGAAAAGAACGTATCAACCAAATAATCGCAAACGTAAAAAAGTACACGGCTTTCGCTCACGTATGAGTACTAAAAACGGACGTAAAGTATTGGCTCGTCGTCGTCGTAAAGGAAGAAAAGTCTTGTCTGCATAGGCCACTGAATAATCAGTGGTCTTTTTTCCACTTTAGACATATTGTTTATAGATAGAAGTGGGGTTAATGTGTTATTACCACTTATAAGTTGGGCAGCTTAAGAATAGAAGAATGATATTTCTTCTATAATTATACATAGAAAAGACCAGAATCAGGGACAAGCTGATAAGTGGTATACGTAATAAGGTGATATAGATGAAGAAAGAATTTCGAATTAAAAAGAATGAAGAATTTCAATATACGTTTAAGTGCGGTAAATCTTTTGCAAACAGACAACTCGTCATCTATTATGTAGAGAAAAAGGGGCAGAATCATTTCAGAATTGGGTTATCTGTTGGAAAAAAGATAGGAAATGCGGTAACAAGAAATCGAATTAAGCGTTATTTACGTCAGGCTTTTCAAGAATTAGAGGAAAAAATTGCGTATCCACATGATATTGTAATCATTGCCAGACACCCTGCAAAACAGATGGAATATCATGAAATCAAAAAAAGCTTGACACATCTTTTATATAAAGAACGATTGTTAAAAAATCAATAAATTTAATATAGAATCTTAGGTTTGTTTAGGTTAAAATAACTCTTAGGATAAGCTATTTGAATATTCGTTGATAGAAAAGAGTTAGCTCTTTTATTTTAGTTAGGAGGAAAAGTGTTGCGTAAAAAGTTTTGGTTGCTGGTAACTTTAATTGGTCTGCTAGCAATACTTTCTGGTTGTACCGATGTAAATGAACCTATCACGGAAGAAAGTGAAGGTATCTGGAATAAATATTTCGTCTTTCCAGTATCCATGCTAATCACATATTTTGCAGAATTATTTAATGAAAACTACGGTCTAGCGATTGTAATCGTTACTATTTTAGTAAGGCTAGTACTGCTACCACTAAATGTGAAACAATTAAAGAGTTCAAAAGCTATGCAGGATATTCAGCCTAAGTTGAAGGAACTGCAACAGAAATATAGCTCGAAAGATGCAAATACACAGCAAAAACTACAGCAGGAAACAATGGCATTATTTCAAAAGAATGGGGTAAATCCGCTTGCAGGGTGCTTACCAATATTTATTCAAATGCCTATTTTAATTGCCATGTATCATGCAATTATGCGTACGGAATCCATCAAAACACATAGTTTTCTGTGGTTTGAGCTAGGTGCGCCGGATCCATTTTTCATTTTACCGATTATTGCTGCAGCAGCTACGTGGTTCCAGCAAAAATTGATGATGTCAGGAAGTCCAGCCGCTCAAAATCCACAAATGATGGTTATGCTTTATGTGATGCCTATTATGATTGGTGTTTTTGCAATATTCTTCCCAGCAGCATTGGCGTTATATTGGGTAGTAGGGAATATCTTTATGGTTGCCCAAACACTATTTATCCGTAAACCAATGATGGCTGATAAAAGTAATGGAGGAGACAAAAAGTGAGAGAAATAACTGCTAGTGGACAAACGGTTGAAGAAGCGGTCCAATCAGCATTAGAGCAGTTAAATACAACAAGGGACCAAGTCGAAATCGACGTGATTGATGAAGGAAAAAAAGGGTTACTAGGTGTTTTCGGGTCCAAACGCGCTTTTGTAAAGGTATCGACTGTCAAAAATCAGATAGAAGAAACGGAAAAATATTTACAGCAAATCATAAAACAGATGCATATAGATGCTACGATTTTTACAAAGGTAGAGGAAAATCATGTAACCTATGATGTACAGGGTGATAATATAGCTTTACTTATTGGAAAAAGAGGACAAACTTTAAATGCCTTACAATATTTACTACATCTTGTTATCAATAAAGAAGGAAAGCAATATTATACGGTGACACTAGATGCTGAAGGTTATCGGGGACGTAGAAAAGAGACACTTGAGTCGCTTGCGTTAAAAATGGCAGATAAGGCTATCCGCATGAATAAAAAGGTAGCTTTGGAGCCAATGCCTGCCTTCGAACGTAAAATTATTCATAGTGTACTACAAGCAAATGAAGAAGTTTCGACATATTCTGATGGTAAAGAGCCACATCGTCATATTGTAATACAGCCTTAATATGGCTAGTAAGAAATAAATCAAAAATTATCCGCTTAGTGCCAAACTAGGCGGAATTTTTTTTGAAAAAGGGTAGCATTATTTTGACAGATTGTGTACAATTCACGAAGCAGGAAGCGTATATCGAATAAAGTTATCCACATGTGCATAAACCTTATCACGGTTAGCGGGGATGTGTTGTGGATAACTTTATTTTTATTAGAAAGTATGATATTCTATTAAGTTAGTGACGATAAAAATAATTATACGTTCTATATATATAACTTTATGTTGGAGGTGAAGAGCAATGGAAACAGATACAATTACTGCAATATCCACACCGATTGGTGAAGGGGCGATAGCAATTGTCCGATTAAGTGGTCCTGAAGCAATTTCAATAACTACGGAAATATTCAAAGGCAATGATTTAAAGCAGGTAGCGTCACATACTATTAACTATGGGAAAATTATCGATCCACAATCAAATGAGATTGCTGAGGAAGTAATGGTTTCTGTGATGCGAGCGCCGAAAACATTTACACGTGAAGATGTAGTTGAAATTAACTGTCATGGTGGAATGGTTGCTGTAAATCGTGTGCTGGAAATTATATTGAGTAAAGGAGCACGTTTAGCAGAGCCTGGTGAGTTTACCAAACGAGCCTTTCTACATGGCAGAATAGATTTGTCTCAAGCTGAGGCGGTAATGGATTTAATCCGGGCTAAAACAGACAAAGCAATGTCGGTAGCTCTAAAACAAATGGATGGTCGTTTGTCTACTTTAATTGAGCGTCTACGACAGGATTTATTGGAAACAGTTGCTCATGTTGAGGTGAATATTGATTATCCTGAATATGATGATGTGGAAGAAATGTCACATGAAATGATGCGTAAGAAGACAAAAGAAGTTCATGCAGAAATAGAGAAGCTGTTACAGGTTGCTAAACAAGGCAAAATATTAAGAGAAGGCTTAGCAACGGCTATTATTGGTAGACCAAATGTCGGTAAGTCTTCGTTAATGAATACACTGGTTCAAGAAAATAAGGCCATTGTAACAGAAATACCAGGGACAACACGGGATATTATTGAAGAGTATGTAAACGTAAGAGGTGTTCCACTACGTTTGGTAGATACAGCAGGTATTAGAGAAACAGAAGATATTGTTGAGAAGATTGGTGTGGAACGCTCTAGACAGGTATTAAAAGAGTCTGATTTGATTTTATTCGTTTTGAACTATAACGATGATTTAACAGAGGAAGACGAAAAATTATTTACAGCAATACAGGGACTTAATTATATTGTAATAATTAATAAGACAGACCTTGAGCAAAAATTGGATTTAGAGCGGGTAAAAGTGCTAGCAGAGGATAAACCAGTTGTCACTACCTCATTAATTGAAGAAGAAGGTGTAGATGAATTAGAAAATGCGATTTCTAAAACGTTCTTCGAAGGGGAAATTGATACCGGAGATCTAACGTATGTTTCAAATGTACGACATATTCAGTTATTAAAACAAGCCAGCCGTGCATTAGAAGATGCTATCGATGCTCTAAAATTAGAAATGCCTCTGGATATTGTTCAAATTGATGTTACAAGAACATGGGAATTATTAGGAGAAATTATTGGTGATACAGCAAGTGACAGTTTAATTGATCAGCTGTTTTCACAATTTTGTTTAGGAAAGTAAATAAAAACTATCGTTTTTTTGATATTGGTAATGAAAATATAGAAAGGATGAAGACCAATGACATATGATGCAGGTCATTATGACGTGATTGTAGTTGGTGCAGGGCATGCTGGAGTAGAAGCAGGTCTCGCTGCAGCAAAAATGGGCGCAAAGACATTAATGCTCACACTCAACCTAGATATGATTGCCTTTATGCCATGTAACCCGTCAATAGGCGGACCTGCTAAAGGTATAGTGGTTCGTGAAATAGATGCACTTGGCGGTGTTATGGCAAAAGTAATTGATAAAACGTATATTCAAATGCGTATGTTAAATACTGGGAAAGGACCAGCTGTGCAGGCTTTACGTGCACAAGCTGATAAGCCTTTATATATAAAAGAAATGAAACAAATAATTGAAAATGAAAGAAATCTTACACTACGTCAAGGTATGGTAGATCAATTAATTGTCGAAAATGGCATATGTAAAGGTGTTATTACTGAAACGAATGCTGCTTATAGTGCAGAAACAGTTATAATTACTACTGGTACGTTTATGCGTGGGAAAGTTTTAATGGGGGATCTGGAGTATGAGAGTGGTCCTAATAACCAACGCCCAACAATTAAGCTATCCGAAAACTTAGAAGAGCTTGGGTTTGAGATTACTCGCTTTAAAACAGGTACTCCACCAAGAGTAAATAGTCATACCATTGATTATTCAAAAACAGAGATCCAACCAGGTGATGAAAAACCACAAAGTTTTTCTTATGAAACAACGGAATATATTACGGAGCAAATCCCATGTTGGTTAACGTATACAAATGAATTTACACATGAAATAATTAATGAGAACCTATCACTTTCATCCATGTATTCTGGTATGAAAAGGGGAACGGGTCCTCGTTATTGCCCGTCTATTGAAGACAAAATTGTTCGATTTAATGATAAACCTCGTCATCAAATTTTCCTAGAACCAGAAGGAAGAGATACGGAAGAGGTTTATGTACAAGGACTTTCCACATCACTTCCTGAATCCATTCAACATGAAATGGTAAGAAGTGTAGAAGGACTAGAGAATGCAGAAATTATGCGCGCAGGCTATGCAATTGAATATGATGCAATTGTACCAACACAGCTGTGGCCAACCTTGGAAACAAAAAAAATTCCTGGATTGTTTACTGCTGGTCAAATTAACGGTACTTCGGGTTATGAAGAAGCTGCTGCTCAAGGAATTATGGCAGGAATTAATGCCGCAGCAAAAGTATTGGATAAAGAACCAGTTATTCTAGATCGATCCCAAGCTTATATTGGTGTACTAATAGATGATTTAGTAACAAAAGGAACCAATGAGCCCTATCGTCTTCTTACTTCTCGTGCGGAATATCGTCTATTATTAAGACATGATAATGCTGATTTACGAATGACTGAATTAGGCTACCAGCTTGGTCTTATCTCAGAAGAACGCTATGCTAAATTTGTCGAGAAAAATCGACTGGTAGAAGAAGAGAAAAATCGATTGTTCAAGCTAATTATAAAACCTTCTGAAGAGGTAAACTACTTGCTTGAGCAAGCAGGTGCAACACCTCTAAAAGAAGCTATAAAAGCTTATGATTTATTGAAGCGTCCAGAATTATCGTATGATTTATTAGCATCTATTATCCAAGCAGATCCCAAATTATCCGCTGAAGTAACGGAACAGGTCGGTATTCAAATAAAATATGAAGGCTATATCAAAAAAGCAAATGAACAAGTAGAGCGTATGCTTAAGATGGAAGATAAGAAAATTCCAGTAGATATTGATTATGATGATATTAGTGGAATAGCTACAGAAGCAAAAGAAAAGCTTAAAAAGGTAAGACCACTATCCGTAGGTCAAGCGTCACGAATTTCAGGGGTCAATCCTGCAGATATATCCATTTTAATCGTATATATTGAACAAGGAAATATCGCTCGTTTGGCGAATTAGTATTTGACTGACAGTGGACTGATGCAGGAGTGTTTAGGATATTTCAGGTTACAGAAAGGTATACAGCTGTTATTCCTTTCTGTAACACCCTCTACATAAGGAGTTAAACGGTATGAACCCAGAACAATTTGTACAAGCTTTAAGGATAAAAGGAATCGATCTAAATCAACAGCAGCAGGAACAATTTGCTATCTATTATCGTACGTTAGTTGAATGGAATGAAAAAATAAATCTTACTGGTTTAATAGAAGAAAAGGATGTCTACTTAAAGCATTTTTATGATTCCATAAGTGCGGCCTTTTATTATGATTTCACTACAGACTTAACTATCTGTGATGTCGGAGCAGGGGCAGGATTTCCCAGTATTCCTTTAAAGATATGTTTTCCGCAGCTTAAAGTAACGATTGTGGATTCATTAAAAAAACGTATCGGCTTTTTAAATCACTTAGCAACGGAGTTAGCATTAGATAACGTTGCTTTTTATCATGATCGTGCCGAGAATTTCGGGAAGAACCAATTTCGAGAATCGTTTGATATAGTAACAGCAAGAGCTGTCGCCCGTATGTCCGTGCTATGTGAATTGTGTTTACCATTAACTAAAAAGCATGGAGTTTTTCTTGCTATGAAGGGATTAAAGGCAAAGGATGAAGTAGGACAAGCAAAATCGGCAGTTGAGTTATTAGGTGGAAAATTAATGCATACATACACATTTGCTTTGCCTGAAGAAGCTAGCGAACGATCTATTATAGAGATTAAAAAAGTAAGAAAAACACCTAAGAAGTATCCAAGAAAAGCTGGCTTACCAAACAAAGAGCCAATTGAATAAGCTATCATTACTTACATGTATGAATTTTAGCGATCAAACCATTAATTTTAAAATAGGCTGATTGGATATTCTTTGGCTAAAAAATGTGATAAAATATAAGCTGATGCACTATCATCCAGCAACATGTACATGGGTGTGTAGTTTTTATACAAGCGCAGTAGCATTTTTGCTGCAGCGTTTTTTCTTAAGCGATATGAACGTATAAGTGATGAAATGTCTAGATTTACTGCCTTTTTTATAGGTCTTTAGCACTTTCCTTAAGGAAATAAAAGATTTGTAAAGGCATGTTGGGAGTAGTCAAGTTGCCCCGCGCTTTTCTTATGAATACCTTTTCCTGTGCTATAATAATGATAGATTCATATAAAATGTTTCACGTGAAACATTTTATATTTTATACATAGATAAGCATATCAAGTACAATAGAGGTGGTGTGGGATTATGGTGAAGCCCTTTAACCGATTTTTTGGAATAGGTGATAAATCTGAAGCGGATTCAGATGCTGAAATGGAATCGTTTCATCCTGATGAAGTTATTCAGATTCCTATCAATCATATAGAGGCCAATCGATTTCAACCAAGATCGATTTTTAGTGAAGAAAAAATAAAAGAACTCGCACAGACAATTCATACGCATGGAATGATTCAACCAATCGTCGTACGTAAGTTAGAGGTGGATGGCGAGGAAGAAAAATATGAGTTAATAGCTGGGGAACGCAGATGGAGAGCAGTGCAATCATTGGGATGGGAATACATCTCGGCTATTATTCGTGAAATGACAGATGCTGAAACTGCCTCCGTAGCATTAATTGAGAACTTGCAACGAGAGGAATTAACAGTTATAGAAGAGGCAACTGCTTACGCTAGACTATTGGAATTACATTCATTAACGCAGGAAGCATTAGCACAACGTTTAGGCAAGAATCAATCTACAATTGCTAATAAGCTTCGTTTATTAAAATTGCCACAGCCCGTACAAGAGGCATTATTGGGTAAATACATCACAGAAAGACATGCACGCGCACTCATTAAATTGAAAGATGAAGAAAAGCAGATTAAATTATTACAAGATATTTTGGATAATGACCTAAATGTTAAACAAACAGAAGATCGAATTAAAAAATTAAATGAGCAACAATCTACAACGAAAAAGAAAGCGCCAAAGAGAAAAGGGTTCAATAAGGATATTCGAATTGCAATGAACACCATTAGACAGTCTTTAAATATGGTGTCAGATACGGGAGTAGAAGTTGAATCAGATGAACAGGATTTAGACGATTACTACCAAATCACAATAAAAATACCTAAAAAGAAGTAAAGCTATTATACATTGAAATAATTACATGTACAGCCCATCTTTTACAAAAAAGATGGGTATTTTGCACATGAATAGTTAAAACACGGAAAATGGTGCAATTTTGGATTATGAAATAGAAACAAAACATAAATAAGTCGCCCATTGCATAAAAAAAGTGATAAAATAGAAAGTATATAGTTTTAGGGTAGGTGTCAACATGGGAAAAATAATGTCCATCGCAAATCAAAAAGGTGGCGTAGGAAAAACAACTTCATCGGTGAATTTAAGTGCTTGTCTTGCACATTTGGGCAACAATGTACTTCTTGTTGATGTAGATCCCCAGGGAAATGCAACAAGTGGTACAGGGGTTAATAAAGCAGATGTGAAAAACTGTATCTATAATGTACTAGTAGAAGATCTACCAGCTGAGGAAGTTTGTATTCCAACAAATGTAGACAACTTAGATATCATACCTGCTACCATTCAGCTTGCTGGTGCAGAAATTGAACTTGTACCAACAATTTCTAGGGAAATAAGATTAAAGAAATCATTAGAAAACTTGAAAGAAAAGTATGATTATATCATTATAGATTGCCCGCCTTCTTTAGGCTTATTAACATTAAATGCATTAACTGCTTCAGATACGGTAATTATTCCAGTACAATGTGAATATTATGCTTTGGAGGGGCTAAGTCAGTTATTGAATACCATTCGACTAGTCCAAAAGCACTTAAATAAGTCACTTATGATAGAAGGGGTACTGTTGACGATGTTAGATGCAAGAACGAATTTGGGTCTTCAGGTAATTGAGGAAGTTAAAAAATATTTTCAGGATAAGGTGTATCAAACGATTGTTCCTAGAAATGTGAGGTTGGGTGAAGCTCCTAGCCATGGACTTCCGATTATAAGTTATGATCCAAAATCAAGAGGGGCAGAAGTATACCTTGAATTAGCGAAGGAAGTGATGGCCAATGGCGAAAGGGTTAGGTAAAGGTATTAATGCTTTTTTTCCAGACATTGAAGAGCATGAAGATGATGTTATTCAGGAAATAGCCATTACTGAATGTAGACCAAATCCATATCAACCACGTAAGACATTTCATGCAGATGCTATTGAGGAGTTAAAAGAATCGATACTAGAATATGGAATCATTCAACCACTCATAGTACGTAAAAGTATTAAAGGATATGAAATAGTTGTTGGTGAACGAAGATACCGTGCTGCTAAAGAGGCTGGTTTAGAAAAACTTCCTGTCGTCATTAAAGAATTATCGGATGAAAAAATGATGGAGCTTGCCCTATTAGAAAATCTTCAAAGAGAAGATTTAACACCGATTGAAGAGGCGCATGCATACGCCAACTTAATGAATGAATTAAGGATTACCCAAGAAGAGCTATCAAGGAGGTTAGGAAAGAGTCGCTCACATATTGCCAATATCGTTCGGTTACTTTCCTTACCAGATCAGGTGATAGCTTGTATTAACAACGGGGAGCTTTCAATGGGTCATGGACGAGCCTTATTAGGTCTGAAAGATAAAACTAAACTGCAAGCACTGATTCAAAAGATACGGAGAGAGAAGCTGAATGTTAGACAAGTAGAGAAGTTAATTATTCAGTTAAATGAAAAACCGGTGAAGAAGAAAGAAAAGCCTAAGAAGGATATTTTCCTTCAGGAGAGAGAATCATACTTAAGAAATAGGCTGGGTACAGCAGTTTCCATTCAGCGCGGTAAACGAAAAGGTAAAATTGAAATTGAGTTTTATAATGATGAAGACTTACAACGAATTATGGATGTATTAGATCAGTGAGCGAGCCACAACATATGATATGATTTTAATAAAAGACTGACAATGAAAAATGTCAGTCTTTTGTTAAAAGATAAGAAAGTATAAAATCAGTGCAATGACTGCGTTAAGCCAAGTAGTTATTTTGAAATGTTTGATGT